>CALEWN010000315.1 GCA_937925385.1 uncultured Senegalimassilia sp. | reverse complement strand
CAAACCTTACAACATCGTAAGATTGCGGTAAGGCCCTTCGATGGCTCCGTTTTCGCAAGCGCCGCATCATGGGGATATACCGAACCGAAGAGAAAGGAATCCCCATGACCATGGTTACCGCAACCCCTCCGGCAGGCATCGCGAACGCGGGCACGTCTGACAACCGCAACGTCCTGCTTTCCGTGCGCGACGTTCGGAAAGTCTACGGCTCGCGAGAAGCCGTCACGCGCGCGCTCGACGATGTATCGTTCGATATTTGCGAAGGCGAGTTCGTCGGCGTGATGGGCCCATCGGGCTCGGGCAAAAGCACGCTTTTGAACTGCATCTCCACCATCGACACCGTGACCAGCGGGAACATCATCCTGAACGGGCTCGACATCACGCAGCTGCGCAGCCGCCAGCTCTCCAAATTCCGCCGCGACGACCTGGGCTTCATCTTCCAGGACGCCAACCTGCTGGACACCCTGACCGGTTTCGAGAACATCGCCCTGGCCCTCACCATCAAAGGCGAGAAGGCCGACGCCGTGCGCGCGAAGGTCGATAGCACCGCGAACATGCTGGGCGTAACGGACGTCCTGCAGAAATACCCGCGCCAGATGTCGGGCGGCCAACGCCAGCGCGTGGCCGCGGCGCGCGCCATCGTCGCTGACCCGAAGCTGGTCTTGGCCGACGAACCCACCGGCGCGCTCGACTCGCGCAACGCCGCCGTTCTCCTTGAAACCCTCGAGGTGCTGAACGCGAAGCTGCACGCCACCATCATGATGGTCACGCACGATGCGGTGGCCGCCTCCTACGCCGATCGCATCCTGTTCATCAAGGACGGTAAGCTGTTCAACGAGCTGCGCCGCGGCGATGACGCCCGAACCGATTTCTACCAGCACATCCTTGAAGTCCAGGCGTTCCTTTCCGGCAAGCAGGGCGACTCCCCCGCGGTCGGCTTCGCATCCTCGCACGCTGACGCGCCGCGCAACTAGGCGGTGGCCATCATGTTGATGAAACTCGCCTTGCGCAACGTGCACCGCAGCATGCGCGACTACGCCGTGTATTTCGTTACCCTCACTTTGGGCGTGGCGGTCTTCTACGCCTTCAATGCTATCGAGGACTCGCGCGTGCTCTTCGAGGCGCAGGAAGGCGCCGCGAACGTGTTCCTGGCGTCGGGCGCAAGCATTTTCGACATCCTCGCTCAGGTCATGACCTATTTCAGCATCGTCGTCGCCGTTGTTTTGGGATTTTTGGTCCTGTACGCCAACCGATTCGTTGTTCGGGCGCGCAAAAAGGAGTTCGGCACGTACCTGCTGCTGGGCATGAGCCCGCGCCAAGTCTCTTCGGTAGTCCTGATGGAAACGCTGATCGTCGGCGTGATCGCGCTGCTGGTGGGCCTTGGGCTGGGCTTTTTGATCTCGCAAGCGATCGCCTTCGCCACGGCGGGGCTCATCGGCGTGGCCATCAGCGACTACCATCTGCTGTTCAGCGTCCGCTCCGCACAGCTGACTTTGGGGTGTTTCGCGCTCATCTTCGCCGTGGTCGCCCTGTTCAACGCCGTGCAGATCTCGCGTTGCAAGCTTGCCACGCTGCTGTCTGCCGGCTCCCGCAACGAGCGCATGCCCATGCGCAACCCCATCGTCTGCCTCGTCGTGTTCGTGCTATCGTGCCTGATTCTGGCGAAGGCGTATGCCGAGCTCAACCTCGACGGCCTCGTGTACTTCGGCGAGCACTTCCGCACCGCGACCGTGCTGA
Organism: uncultured Senegalimassilia sp.; assembly: GCA_937925385.1. Classification (GTDB taxonomy): domain Bacteria; phylum Actinomycetota; class Coriobacteriia; order Coriobacteriales; family Eggerthellaceae; genus Senegalimassilia. The sequence continues at coordinate 12,341 of CALEWN010000315.1, read as the reverse complement.
TGCTCGTTGGCACGCTGGGCCTGTTCTGGTCGGCCTCGGGGTTCTTCATCTTGCTGATCCAGCGTTTGCGCGGCGTGTACTTCAAGGGTCTGGCCATGTTCACCATGCGCCAAATTGCGGCGAAGGTGAACACCGCGTTCGTGTCGCTGTGGGTGGTGAGCGTCCTCCTGTTCTTCTGCATCGTCGTATTCTCCACGGGCTTCAGCCTGGCATCGCTGTTCTCCGACCAGCTAGAGGAGAACACCCAGTTCGACGCATCCATCCGCGCAAGCCTTATGTCGCTCGACATCTCTGATATGGAAGCGGTGCCGGCAGACCAATATGGCGGGGAAGAAGAGAAGGCGGCCGCGATTCGGGAGACCGAGGCCCAGCGCAACGAGATCCACAGCCTGTGGCAGGCGAACGGCGGTTCCACCGCCGCGTATATGAAGACGCTCATTCCCGATTGGGACGAGCGCGTGACCGGCTCGGCTCAGGTGGACACGTGGCTTGCGAATGATTTGACGGAAAGACAGCTTGTCGATGCGTGCGGCTTCACGCTTGCCCAAATCGGCTCCGACGAGAACTCCAGCATGGCCGACGAGGGTGTGCAGTATGTGCCGTTATCGCAGTTCAACGCCGCACGCCAGCTTATAGGCGAAAAGCCGATCAAGCTTGCTCCCAACGAGTACCTGGTCGACAACACGGTCGATAAATCTGCCGACTATGCGAAGGCCCTTGGCCAGAAAGGGCGCACCATCACCGTTGACGGCCATGAGCTGGCCGCATCCGGGCAGGTTGTCTCGCAATCGCTCCAAGTGAGCAGCATGAGCTGCCTAATCGCCGTGCTGGTGGTTCCCGACGAATTGGCGGCCGACAGGTTCGCCGCTGGCGATCTGCCGTACTTGAGCGAGCTGAACGTCAACCTGGCAAGCGATTCGCAAGAGCAGGCCATGAAAGACCTGATGGCTGAATACGGCAAAGCTGTCCCTCCGAGTGAGGAGCTTGCCGAGGCTGGCTGGACGTACGACTCCCGCCCATGGCCGGTGTCCTATTACGATACGAGCGAGGGCATTATCGCCGATAGCATGGGGCTTAAACTTCTGTTGGTTTACCTGGCGCTTTACGTTGGATTCATCTTCCTGATGACCACCGCGGCGGTCCTTTCCGTCCAGCAGCTCTCCGAGGTGGCGGACAGCATCCCGCGCTATCGCCTGCTGGCTCAGCTGGGATGCGACAGAAGCATGGTGCTGCGAAGCCTACGCACGCAGATCGGCATCTACTTCGTGGCTCCGCTTCTTGTTGCAGGCTGTCATTCGGCATGCGCTATCAGCCTTCTGTATAAGAATCTGTTGTCGATTTGGGGCACGGGGGCTGTTACCAGCACGCTTGCCGTCGGTATCGCGCTGGTGGTTGCGGTGTACGCAATCTACCTGACGTCCACGTACCTGGTCGCACGATCAGCAGTGATCTCCGGCGCAGGTAAGAAGCTGCTTGCGTAGCCGAGCACCGAAACGAGAAAAGGGCGGTTGCCTGCGAACGATTCGCACGGCAGCCGCCCCTTACTTTACGCGCATAACCACGTATTCGTTCAAGTTGCCCGTCTTGCCATCTGCCTCGAAGCGGCTAACAAGCTCCGCCGAATCCGCCACCGCCGCCAGCAGCCGCTCGATTTCCTGCTCGTCGAAATGATGGCAATAGCGGTACAGCCCCTGCGTATCCTGCCAACCCAGCAGATAATCGTTCTGAGGCAGCTCGGGAAGCCCCAACTCGGCGCGCGCACGGTCCGTGGTTTCCTGCGCCTTGCGCGCCAGCTTGTCGCTGTTCAGGAATCGCCAGAAGCTCACCGCCACGAACCCGCCCGGCCGCACCTTCGCGATAAGCGCGCGCAGCAGCTCCACGCGCCAGCGCTCCAGCGGTACGTGATGCATGAACCCGAATGATACCGCCAAGTCGCACGACGCATCCGGAGCCTCAAGCGACTCCCGAAGGCAGCCAGCAAAAAGCCGCTCGATCACATCAAGGTTCTGGAAGGCTATTCGGGACAAGGACCCAAACTCGCCCCGCTCCCCCGCTTCCACCAGCGAATCGCAATTATCCACCGCATAACCCGACACCATCCTGCCAGGCAAGGCATCCGCCAAATACCGCTCGAAACGCAGATTGCCGCAAGCCAGGTCAAGCACGCACAGCGGCTCATGCTCAGCCGCGCGCGCACCCATGACCTCGAGCAATCGCACCCAGCCTTGCCACGGCAACTGCCGCGTCTGCGAGAACGATTCCGCGTTCGCTCGATAAAACTCACCAGTCAGCGCGCACAAACGCAGCGCCAGCGCCTCTTCGGCGCCCCTTGCCGCATCACCATCCGCCGCAAGGTCTTCAGCTGTACCAGCCGCACAAGCTGCGCCATCGCTTGCAGCTGTACGCACTTGTCCGCCGTTAGGGTCCCCACGCAGTTCCATATTCCTACGACTCGCGCATCTCTCGGGCGCACTGCGCCAGCACGGCAACGAAGCGATCCACATCTTCAGGAGTATTGCGATGGAAGAAGCTCGCACGCAGCGTTTCCTTGCCCTCGCGAAGCGGGATGCCTGCCGCCTGCAACGCCAGCGGATGCTTCGGACGCCACGTGCCCGGCGCGACGGTGGTGTGGTTCTCCTCGCACGCCGACGCGCGCGACACGCACACGCGGCGACCGGAAAGGTATTTCACCGATACGGCATTCGGCAGACCAGGCACGCTAACGCTCAGAATGTAGGGGCTTCCGCCTTCGGGCGCATGCACCACCACATCGGGGATCTCGCGCTTCAAACCTTCTATGGCGCGCTCGCGGAGGCTTGCGGCATATTCCATGTCCGTTTCCATATGCGCCGCCGTGATGCGCACGGCTTCCGCCATGCCCACGGCAAGGAACACCGGCTCCGTGCCCGAACGCAAACCGCGCTCCTGGTTGCCACCGAACGCGGTGGTATGCATGGGAAGCCCGCGCTGCACGTACAGGATGCCGATACCGCGCGGCCCGCCGATCTTGTGCGCACCCGCCGTGAGCAGCTGCACACCCCATTCGCGCGGGTTGACCGGCATCTTGCAAAACGCCTGCGTGGCATCGCAGTGTAGCGGCACGCCCGGAGCAAGCTCGTCACGCAGCTGCGCGATTTCAGGAATAGGGAAGATCCAACCCGTTTCGTTTTGCACGCGCATTACCGAGACGAGCGACGTAGGACCGTCCTGCAACTGCTCGGCCAGCTGCTCCATGTCGAAGCAGCCATCCGGCGCATCGACGTAGCGGCAATCCCAATCAAGGTCGCGTCGCATGCCGCGAACGGTTCGGGTAACAGAGGGGTGCTCCAACGTGGAGGTGATAATCTTGCCCGGATTCTCACGCTGAGCCAGGCACGCCCCGCGTATTGCCAGGTTGTTCGATTCCGTCGAACCGGACGTGAAGCAGATCTCGTCGGCGTCCACGCCAAGCACGCCGGCAATGGCCGCACGGCTGTCCTCGAGCATTTCCTTGGCACGGCGGCCCACCACGTGCGGCGACGAAGGATTGCCCCAACCGTCCATCATCGCGTCATGCATACGAGCAAGCACCTCCGGATAAGGAGGCGTCGTCGCAGCGTTATCCATCGTTGTTTCGTTCCTTTCGTTCTTCAATTCTAACGTGCCGGCTTAAATGGCACTAAGCCAATATCACTTGGGAACTGATTTATCGATTAACGGATAATGCCTGGTCAATACCTATTTTGCTTCTCCATTGATAAGCGCTCTGCATCATCCAGGGCTTAACCTGTTGAGCATTTGCATGAAACCGCCGCGCATGCTCCGCAAAGCCTTCACGTATGCACCGACGACGCGCGGCAAACGCCGGTTTCCCACGGTCTGATGAGCGCATAGCTCCGAGCCTTTTCGCGATACCGACGCATCGCACCTTCGCCCCTTTGCGCTTTGCCGTACAATACCGGCTATGGAAAAGACACTGCAGAACATCCTCGGCGAGATCCGCCGCACCAACGCCCCGCTTTCCCCCGATGCGCTCGACCGCATCATCCGCGCCCGAAATCGCGAGGTGGCCGGCCCTGTCCGCTACGTGGCGAAGAAGAAGCTGCTGCCGTTTTATCAGGAGGCGAAGGAACACCGCCCTGAGCAATGGCGCACCTGGAGCGTTTCGCCCGCCGAAGAGGCCCTGCTGGTACGAACGCTGCAGGTCAAACCACGACGCACTGCATCCGGCGTGGCCACCGTCACCGTGCGCACGACGCCCTGGCCGTGCGCGAGCGCGGGCCTGTATTGCCCCCACGACGGGCGCATGCCCAACCGCTACCTGCACGACGAGCCGGCCTGCCAACGCGCCGAGCGTAACTGGTTCGACCCGTACCTGCAGGTCACCGCCCGCTTGCGCACCCTGCATCAAATGGGGCACGTCACCGACAAGGTGGAGCTCATCGTGCTGGGCGGCACTTGGAGCGACTACCCCGAAGCCTACCAGATCTGGTACATGCACGAGCTGTTCCGCGCCCTGAACGACATAGGCTGCGAAACCACGGTTGAACGCGAATCCGAAACGCGCCGCGAGCAATACCGCGACGCAGGCATAGCCTGCGAGCGCGACGACCTTGCCGACTGGGCCGCCGAAGCGCAAGCCCGCATCACGGCTGGCGATGCCTCATATAACGAAACGGTTCGAAGCCTATACGCCTGTGGCACCCGTGCAGACGGCAACGGCTGGGCCGTCGTCGCACAATGGCAGACCGCAACGTTTTCCCAGCTGGAGGCCCTGCAGCGCAAAAACGAGTCCGCAGAGCACCGTTGCGTGGGCCTTGTGGTGGAAACCCGCCCCGATGCCGTCACGCCCAAACGGCTTGCCATGCTGCGCCACCTGGGTTGCACGAAGCTGCAGATGGGCATCCAAAGCCTTGACGAGCGCATCCTTGCCGCGAACCATCGGGGCATCGGCGTTGACCGCATGCAGCAAGCTTTCGAGTTCGCCCGCATATTCGGCTTCAAAACGCACGCGCACTTCATGACGAACCTGCTCGGCGCAACGCCCGAAAGCGATGCCGCCGATTACCGCCGCATGGTCGAGCACCTCGCCTTCAAACCCGATGAGATCAAGCTGTACCCTTGCGCGCTCGTAGACGGCACGGGGTTGGTCGCGCATTGGCGCAACGGCAGCTGGCGCCCTTACACCGAGGAAGAGCTGGTCAACCTGCTAGCCGATGACGTGCTGGTCACGCCGCCGTTCACGCGCATCTCGCGCATGATCCGCGACATCTCGGCGCACGACATCATGACCGGCAACAAGAAGGTGAACCTGCGTCAGCTGGTCGACCTGGAGCTTGCCAAACGAGCCCAACCGGTGCAGGAGATCCGCTCCCGAGAAATCGCTTTCGGAGCCGCCGCAAGCGACGAGCTCTCGCTGTCGGAAGTAGCCTATGAAACGACGAACACCCGCGAGGTTTTCCTGCAGTGGGTCACTCCCGACAACCGCATCGCAGGCTTCCTGCGCCTATCCATGCCGAATGCCGACTACGTGAGCGCACACGCTTCCGACCTGCCCATTCACGCTAATGAAGCCATGATTCGCGAAGTACACGTATACGGGCGCGTTGCCGGCCTGCACCAAGGCGGCGAAAACGCCCAGCATCGCGGCCTGGGCACCAAGCTCATCGAACGCGCCTGTGCCATCGCCCGCGAAAACGGCTATACCGCCATCAACGTCATCAGCGCCGTAGGCACGCGCGGCTACTACCGCAAGCAAGGATTCGCCGACAACGGCCTGTACCAGCAACGCAACTTATGAGCCATTACCTTCGTAGCGTTCTAGCTCGCCATCTTTTAAAAGGTGGCGAGCTAGAACGCTACGGAACGTAAGCCCGCTCACACTGCGCGAACGCCCACTTCTCGCAGGTACAGCTCGCCAGTTTCGCGCCGCTCGAATACGTTCGCACTTTCCGCAAGCGCAACGCCGGGGTACATTTCGCGCAACGCCGCAACGCTGCCCAACGGAATCGCGGCGCTCGGGATGCCTTCGTCAAACGAACACGGCACACCAGCCGCGCAGGCCCAATCGCGCACGTGCGCCGCGTCATCTCCAAAAGCCTTCGCGCATTTCAGCAAGCGATCACCCTCGTCGGCCTTAAGCCACGGATAGCTCGCCTGTATCTTATTATCACAGGTGAACACTTTATTCTGCTGATACACCTGTCCCGTATTCTTGTTGTCAGAACTGCAATAATGCACACCAAGCAGCAAACTCTCACGCGCGGCATATTCCATCAATGCCAACGCCTCAGCCTCGCTGCCCGCAACGGGGACACCGCCGCCGTACCAGTAGTCATACAAGTAGTTGAAAGGGTGTTTGCGTAGTTCAAACCCACGGTCGCGAAACGCTTCCGCATTGCACAGCGGAAAGCAGAACTCCAGCAGGTTCACGCCGCGCACGCCCATGCCATCCAAGCGCACAAGCAACTCCTGCATCTCGGAAAGCGCGCCGGGGATCACCGGCATCTCAACCATCACGTCGGGCAATGCCAAAGCAGCAGCCCTAATTCGCGCGAACACAGGCGCATCGGCGCAGGCAACATCCTCGGGCTTGATGCTAAACCGAACCTCGTCAAGCCCCGCGTCAGCTAACGCATCCAAGCACACATCATCCAGCAGGTCGCCGCATGTATACAGGCGCACATGCACGTCGGGGTACAATTCTTTCGCCCGCCTCACGAACGCGACAACCGACTCCTTATGCAAGAGCGGCTCGCCACCCGTTATCGCCAGGCAATCGAACTGGGCGCCAACTGCAGCAGCCTGCTCAAGCTCGCCCACGATATCCCGACGGTGAGACAAAAAATACTTGTAGTGATCCTGATTCGGGTTGAAGCAGAAATAGCAATGTCGCGTGCAACGCAAATCAACGAAAAACGTAGCCGTGCGCTCGCCCGTGCGGCACGCCAAGCATGCCGGTGAAATCCATCCATGCCATAGTGACCCGCCGCCGTTTTCGCAATGGCAACCACACATCGCCGCCGTTTGCGAACGCCGCTTGCGCGGGCACGACTCCGCCACCTCAAAGGGGATTCCAAACGCAGCAACCGCATCCTCATAGTCGTGCTCAACCTGATCAAACGCCTGTGCATACTCGCGAATATCCACAAATCCCCCCTTAAAGCAAAACGCTACTCAGCCGAAAGCTCCGCCGCCAACTTCTCAACATGCGCAGCGTCAACATGCGCAAACGCCGCCATAGCACCTGCAAACGCAGCGTAATACGCACGGATATCTTTGCGAATCACCTCATCAGCAAACGCATCGACCCACGTCAGCACATGATTTCGCAGAAAGTCGCTTTGGGTACGAAGCGTCTTCGCCGCATCCTCATCGCGTCCGTCAGCATACGCCTCATAAACGCACTGACTCATACGCGCCATAAAATCCATCATCGCGGAAACATGATCGTCGGGAAAATGCTGCTCGGTCTGCAGCCTGAAACCCGCCTGATGATAGAACGACCGAACATCAAGCGTGCTTCCCCTGAACAGCATGCCGTCGGTACTGGTATACGGAGACTCCCAGGGACGAACGTAGCTATCGCCAGGAACCTGAAACAACTTGGGGAAATCTTCTTCCATGGCCGCTGTCGCCTTGGAAACCGCATCCCCTTCGCTATGTTCACCCACGCACGCAACCGCTTCGGCAACGCACTCGGTCATCGTGCGGAGGGAAAGGCCCACGCTCTTCTCTGAAAGCCCCTCATCAGCGGCCACCTTACCGGCAAGCCACGCCAAAGCATCATGCGCATGTCCCCCGAAAAGTTGCGTAGCGGACGCCTCGTTCACCCCGCCGCCAAACACCACATGGAACATGCCGTACAAATACGCGCGGCGCGCCAGCGTCATAGCGATTTGGTTTTCCTTATCCTTGCCGTTCATCCCCGCTCCTTTTACGTCGCTACCGCCTCGTATGCGACGAAACGAACCCAAAACAAAACCGCCGCACCGAGCAAGCATGCGCGATGCGGCGGCAGACAGCCATACTACCAGGTCAACTCACGTGCTTCCTGGTCAAACGCGCAATCCTTCGCTTTAATCAAGACGTTCGGATGCGTTTCCTCGGGCGAGGGCAGCACCACGATGCTACCGTTATCCAAGTGGCTACCATACTTCGCACGCAACTCATCCATGTCGCCGAAATCAAGCGCACGGTTCGGGCAGCCAGCCACGCAAGCAGGCTGGGAGCCCTCTTGGCGCAGACCATAGCAGCCGTCGCACTTTCCGGAAACACCCTTTTCCGGGAAATACTTCGGCTGGCCATACGGGCAGCTCATCACACACATGCGGCAGCCGATGCACTTGCTCTGATCCTGAATCACCGTACCGTCGGCAGCCTTGTAAATGGCACCCGTCGGGCAGTTCTTCAGGCAAATAGGATCCTCGCAGTGATTGCAGCTAAACGTGTAGCTAAAGCCCTGCACCTTCGGGAACTCGCCAACCGTATAGGAATGTGCCTCGCGATACAGCGTGCCAACCTCAAGACGGTTCTTGTCCTTGCACACAACCTGACAAGCGCGGCAACCAGTGCAGCGGCTTTGGTCAAAATAGAATCCAACGCTCATGATTCACTCTCCTCTTCCGCAGCTCTAGTTTGCACTCCAGCGAGCCGGCTTGTCGCAGTCGCGGCCAAGCGGAGCGCCGGTGTACTTCTCGACATTGCAGATCTGGTTGTTGTAACCAGACACGCCCATGCCACTGTACTCGCTACCAATCAGATAGTTGTCGGAGCCAGCCATATCGATGCCGGTCTCTTCATCGACGTCAACCCATGCGCCGTGGGGCACGCCGACCATGCCAGGCATCAACACATCCATAACGGCAGCGTTGCGCAGGCCCTTGCCATACGGCGAGCTCAGCAGCACCGTGTCGCCGTCTTTGATGCCCAAGCTCTCCGCATCGCTACGAGCCAGGAACACCGGGTTTGCCCACGCTTCACGCAGCCACGGGCAGTTGTCGAACACGGTATGCGAACGACGCAGGTAGTGCGGGTTGAACATCAGGAACGGATACTCGCCCTTTTCGCCGCCGATCTTACCATCCTTGAACGTGGACTCGTAGCCCGTGCACGGAACGACATAGGTCGGGTACGGCTTATACTGCTCAATTCCAGGGAAGCCGAACGACGCCATCAGGTCGTAGCGAGCCTGGCAGTAAATCTCCAGCTTGCCCGACTTGCTCTTCAGCGGATTTGCCTCAGGATCATCGACGAACTTCTGGTAGCCGATGTGGCCGTACTTGTCACCGCGCTTGCGCGGGAACTGATAACCGCCGTTTTCCTTCAGCTCCTTCAGCGTGATGATGCCTTCCTGCGGCGCGCCTTCGGCGTTGAGGCCTTTGATATCATCGGCGGTCAGCGTGACCAGCGTCTTCATCTTGCCGTCATCACCCATGACCTTGCAGCCGGCAATCTGCTCGTACAGCTGCTGGTCCTCGGTCTTGCCATAAGCAAGCTTGGGATCCTTGCCGACGCCCGCAATCAACAGCTCGCCGATTTCCTGGTCGGTCTTTGCCTCGCCAAGCGGCTGCGTCACGCGAGTGTAGAACGGCAAGTATTCGCGGTTGTTGTAGCTACCGAAACCGCCGCAACGCTCCCACTCGGTCGTAACCGGCAAAATGATGTCGGAGTAGCGAGCATTCGTGGTCATGAACTGCGCCAACGTCAACACGAAGTCAACCGCGCGGTGAGCCTCGATGCCCTCTTTCTGGTTCAAAGACGTCTGCAGGACGGCATCGGTCATATGATAGATGCACTTGATAGGACCAAGCTCCGTAGGATTGGGCTTGTGGAAGGAGCCGTACGCATTGGAAACGTCCTGCGTGTGACCGCCGCCGTTCTTGATAATCTCATACATCTGGGGCTGACGAACGCCCGTGGTAACCGGATCGGTCGTCTTCGGCATCTTTGCGGTACCGGCGGAAATCAGTCGAGCACCGCCATTGCCGGCGTTTGCGTGATATGCGCTAGCCGTTGCATGACCGGACTTGCCCATATGGCCGCCCATGGCGCCCAAGGCGATCAACAGCTGCGGCAGCATTTCGGCACCGTTGCAGCGAGCCATACCATAGTTGTGCAGAATCATGACCTTGTTGTTCTTTGCCATAATCTGAGCCAGCTCGGTGATCTGCTCAGGCTTCACGCCGCAAATCGGCTCTGCCCATTCCGGCGTCTTAGGCGTACCGTCGTACTTGCCAAGGATGTAGTCCTTAAGGTTCTCATCGATGGTCTTATCCTCAGGCATGCTCTCGGAGTCGAAACCAACCGTGTACTTATGGATGAAGTCCCAATCGATGATGCCTCCCTTTTCCTCGTCAAGGCGAAGCATTTCGTAGGCGATAGCGAACATAAGCGCCATGTCCGTGCCGGTACGAACAGGAACCCATTCAGCATCAAGCATCTGGGCGGACGCATTGTACAACGGGTCGATGGAAACGAACTTGGTGCCCTTGTCGCGCGCAGCCATCCAATAGTTGATAGGCGTACCGGCAGCAGACCAAGCAGGATTGGACGACCACATGATAATGTACTCGGCGTTTTCAAGGTCAAAGCGATCGTTTGCCGTATCCGCATCACCCGTACCGCAGTCCGTAGACGGAAGACCCATCTTCGTCACATCAAGCGTATACGTGCCATGCGACGTGGTATCCCATCCGCGCACGTAACCGGAAAGGACATTGAGCGTGGTATTGTTCGCCTTGCAATAAAAACCCGTAGGGCCGTACTCGTCGGAAATGCGCTTGATTTCCTCGGATGCAAGCTTAATAGCTTCGTCCCAGCTATTGACTTCCCACTCGTCCTTGCCACGCATCTGGCCATTGGACTTCTCGCCACCGCCAGGCTGCCAGCCCTTGCGCTTGAGCGGATGAAGAATACGGTCGGCGCCAAAGCACTGCTGCTGCTGGGTTTTGCCGCGCACGCAACCGCGCTGCTGCGGATACTCGATGGAATCCTCGTGCGTGTCATCGGTCTTCTGACGAACAACGGCGCCGTCTTTAACCATGACCTTGTTCATGCAGCGACCGCCGCAGTTGTGCCAGCAGGCTGCGGAAATCCATTCGCCGCCCTTTGCCGGATCGACAGGCAGCTCGTGCTTGTCGACGGCCTCGAGACTTGATTCCGCAGAGCAACCAGTTGCGGTCAGGCCAGCAACACCTGCCATAACAACAGCGGAAGCACCCAGGAAACCACGACGGGAAATGTTATTGGAATTCACGGTTTATCCCCCTTCGTTCCCTATAGCGCGCACGTCGCGTAGAACGCGTAACGAGCGACGGCAACACCGATAACCAGAGCAGCGCACACGACGATCGCAAGCATCTGCTTGTTTGCAAATTTGGAAGCCAGCAGCGTCAACACAGCAGAAGCGACAGGCGCAACCACCAGACCAGCCACCTGCATGACCGGGCTTACGCCAACAGCCGAAAAGGCCGCAACCTCAAGCGCCAGACCGATGGCCAGCACCACGTCAACAGCAACCATCGTGTATGCAACGGGCTTTTCGGACAGATTCGCGACACCAAGCGCGGCGCACAGACCAAGACCCATAGCAAGATCGCCCGCCACGAAGCTCAGCACCGTCGCCGGAGCATTCGTCCAAACGGGATTGCCGAACACGTCGGTGTACGCGGTGCCCATCAGCACCATGCACGCTACGGCAACCACGGCCGTTGCCACGCGCAAGGCAAACGGGCTGTCCTTTTTCACAAAGGTGGTGATCATGTCGATAAGAGCCAGCACGAAGAACACGCCGGAAACGGCAACCTCGCGCACCATGCCGGACGCAAAGTTAACGGTTCCGCTTGTCAACGAGCCCATAGCACGCGGGATGCTCTGCACATGCGTAGAAGCGGCAATCATGCCGATGGCGAACAAAGCAACTACGACCAGGGGCAAAAGCCACGGGCGATTGCCCGAGCGCTTACGGGCAAAGCACGTTTCAAACACGTACGCGCCCGCAGCCATACCTCCCAGCAGCGTGAATGCAAACAGGGATTCGAGACCCATGTTTCCCTCCTCTATTTCCTTGCGCCAAAAAAGGCGCACCTCCCATAAAGCACGCCTCGTCCGCGTGCTTTACGTTCGCTTTCGTTTCCCGCCAGATATGCGAATACCGGCAGAAAATCAAGCGACTGAATACGGTTGTTGGAAATCAGCTGAAACCCTCCATGAGCCGTTATAGCAAAATTGTCGTGCGACAATCAATAGTGTCGCACGACAATTTTGTAGTGTATTTATTCTATTGGCTCTGTCACAATATTAAGTTGATTTTCAGAGCATACGAATTACTTCACATCGATATACACTTATTTTTGTCAAAA
>CALEWN010000314.1 GCA_937925385.1 uncultured Senegalimassilia sp. | reverse complement strand
TCTGGCCGAAACCCATCGATAGCTGCCATACCGAACCCGCGGGTTGCACGCCGGCCGCTGTCCCGCAACCCGCCAAACGGCGGCCAAACCCCATCCCCCGCCGGTGACCGATTATCACCGGTTATCGGACGCATCGGAAAAACAAGAATCAGGGGATTGACAGTACCCCGAACGCTTGTGCTATAGTTGGGATGCACCCGAGGGCGAAAGCCCTATTCTTCAAGGACCGATGAAATGACGCACGTCGGCGTCAGGCTGATCGGCCCATCAAGTTTCACCACCACAACTGAAGAAGAAGCCGATATGCGACCGCAAGCGTGGCTTGTTGCGCCCTGTCGTCTTGCTCAGCGCGTCTTCGCGCTGCTTACTGCATGACGAAAGCCGCAGCTTTGCGTTGCGCATCCCCGTCGGCCGGCAACGCTGCTGCGCCGCTTCCAGGATAGCGCGACGCAATGCGGCACGGCGGCAGCGCGCACCCATGCCTCGTCACGCGGTCTTCGGTAACCTGCGCCCTCGAAAGGATCGAACATGTGCGTTTCCACCTATTCCCCACTCATCCTGCATGAAACCTGCGAAGGCATCCAGCGCTTCGACGTGCGCGACCAGATGCTGGCCGACCGCCAGATCGAGCTGGCCGGCCCCATCGACGCGAGCTCGGTCGCCTGCGCCGCGCGCTGCCTGCTTCACCTGCAGAAATGCGACCCGCAAGCACCCGTCACGCTGTTTATCAACAGCCCCGGCGGCGAGGTGCAGTCGGGGCTTGCGCTCTACGACGTCATGCGCGCCATCTCCTGCCCGGTGCACACCGTGTGCATCGGCACGGCGGCCAGTATGGCGGCGTTGCTGTTCGTCGCAGGAGACCGACGCGACATGCTGCCCCACAGCCGCGTCATGATCCACGACCCGCTCATCGGCTCCATGGGCGGCAGCGCGCTATCCGTGAAGGCGCGCGCCGACGACCTCATGCGCATCCGCGACATCACGGCCGCCGTGATCGCCGAGCACACCGGCATGACGCTTGACCAGGTGTTCCAGCTAACCGCGCAAGACACCTACTTCGAAGCCGAAGCCGCCGTCGAAGCCGGTCTGGCCGACCGCGTGATCCACGAGCTGTAAGGAGAGGCAACCATGCTCAAGAACAACACCCCCGCTTTCGCCGCCAACGCCCCGACCGACCCCGCAGGCGCCGCAGAACGCAGCGCCTACCAGGGCAGCATGCTGCTCACGGCCAACCGCACGGCCGACACCGACACGTGGCGAAGCGGCCTGAACAACAACGTGCTCGTGCTTGGCAGCTCGGGCTGCGGTAAGACGCGCAACCACCTGAAGCCGAACCTGTTGCAGGCCCAAGGCTCCTACATCGTGCTCGACTCCAAGGGCATCTTGTATCGCGAAATGGCCCCGTACCTGCGCAAACAAGGTTACCAAGTGGACCAGCTCGACTTTGTGGGCATGAACGGCACGCTGGGGTAAAACCCGCTCGACCACATCCGATGTCAAGACGGGCATCCCGCCGAGCAGGACATCATCGCCATCGCCTCCGCGCTCTGCCCGCGCGAAGACCACGAGAGCGACCCGTTCTGGGCGCTTGCCGCCGCGAACTATCTGACCAGCTACATCGCCTACGTCCTTGAGGCGATGCCCGAGCAGGACCGGACCATGGCCGAGGTCATCCGCGTGTTCGATGAAGCCTGCTCCGGGCATGTCGAGCGTCTGTTCGACGGGCTGGAGCGCAAAAATCCCGGCAGCTACGCCGTGAAGCTGCGCCGGCGGGCCCAAACGACGATCAGGGCCGAGCGCATGCACGCAAGTATCGTCGGCATCATCGCGGCGAGCCTGCTGCCGCTGGGCTTCACCGGCGCCATGGCCGCCTACCAATGCCCGCGGCGCGTGGACTTCCACGAGTTTGGCCGCAAGCGCTGCGCGCTGTTCGTCACCATCGACGACATGGACACCAGCTTGCGCCCCCTGACCAGCCTTTTCATCCGCCAAGCGTTTTCGTCCCTGTGCGATGCCGCCGACCACGGCTCCCCCGACGGGCGCCTGGCCGTGCCGGTTCGGCTGATGCTCGACGACTTCGCCAACCTCAACGTGGCGAACTTCGACAACATCCTGTCCGTCACGCGCAGCCGCGAGATCAGCTGCACCATCGTCTGCCAAACCGTCAGCCAGCTGGAAGCGCGCTACGGCAAACCGGCGGCGAACTCGATCATCGGCAACTGCGACCATCAGCTGGTCCTGGGGTTTCAGGACGAGGCGACGGCGCGCTATTTCAGCTTGCGCGCGAACAAACCCGCCGCAAGTTTGCTTGCCACGCCGACCGATCGCTGGTGGCTGTTCCAGCGCGGACATGCGGCCGTGTGCGACAAGGCCTACCAGCTGGAGCAGCATCCGCGTTACGCCGACCTTGCGGCCTGCGGGCAGGCCGAGCCGGGTGCAGACCTTACGGAGATGTGGCTGGACGACATCGACCAGGAGTTTTTCGACTTCGAGGAGCTAGGGCCCGAGGACCTCGAGCTTTTCGGGGATGCGAACGCCGCCTAGCGTAATGCCGCCGCAAGGTGCAATAACCTGCAGGCAAACCGCACGCGAGGCGCCGCACCGGCGGCGCCTCGCGTCCTTCCCGCATCCGAAAGGAACCTCATGGACTTCTATAACCTGCTCTACCGCGGATACACCGGCGAATATCAGCTGGTCAGCTCCTTGTATCGCAACGGGCTCGACGCCGCGCGGGCGCTTTTTTCCAGCAGCCCGGCGAGGCGAAGCTGACGCTTTCCTGCCAGCTGCGCAAGCCCGCAAGCGAGGCCGGCCACTGGTACGCCGTGATCGTCGACAAGCACGGGCGACAGGTCGAAGAGGGCTACTTAGGCACCATCGACTGCGACAACGAGCACACCCTCGCCTCCGACGGGGCCAACCACTACAGCATCAAGGGCTACCTTGATTTCGCACGTCGAATGCGTGGAAACCAGCAGCCCGGCGAAGCCTTCGGCGCATGCCAGGGCGGCGATGCAGCAGGCCCCGGCTCCGAAAACGCCCTTGGCGACCTTTGGCGTGCCGACGTCGAAGCCTCCTTCGGTCGGCCTTCGGCCTCTGCGGAACGAAAGGGCCCAGACGACGATTCCCCGTTCCGCTAACGCCTGCGCCATCCGGCCATCGTCTACGTATCCGAGGCCCACTGTCAACCAATCGCCCTTGGTACCCCTTCCCTCATAGCCGGTCACCGCTTGCAACCGGGATTTCCTGTTCTTTCCCTATACGCTCGCAAGCTCCCCTTCCGCCGATTGGGACATCCCGCTATACTAAATAAGTTATGCACGAAACAACCCACCGGCCTTGTCGCCGCGCATGCGCGCCCGCGCAAAGCCGGTTTTTGCGGAAAGGAACCCCATGCCAACGCTGGCAGAACACATCGCGTCGCGTCGCACGTTCGCGATCATCTCGCACCCCGACGCGGGCAAAACCACGATGACCGAGAAGCTGCTGCTGTATTCAGGCAGCATCCAAACCGCCGGCTCGGTCAAGGGAAAGGCAAGCTCGAAGCACGCCGTCTCCGACTGGATGGACATCGAGAAGGAGCGCGGCATCTCCGTCACCTCCTCCGTGCTGCAATTCGAGCACGACGGCTGCTGCGTCAACATCCTTGACACCCCTGGCCACCAGGACTTTTCCGAGGACACGTACCGCACGCTCATGGCCGCCGACGCCGCCGTCATGGTCATCGACGCCGCCAAGGGCGTCGAGGCGCAGACGAAGAAGCTGTTCAAGGTGTGCACCCTGCGCCACATCCCCATCTTCACGTTCGTGAACAAGATGGACCGCGAAAGCCGCGATCCGTTCGAGCTCATGGAGGAGATCGAAACGGTGCTCGGCATCGGCACCTACCCCATGAACTGGCCAATCGGCAACGGCCGCACGTTCCGCGGCGTCTTCGACCGCCAAACGCGCAACGTTATCGCCTTCGACGGCGAGGGCCGCGGCAACTCCGCCAAGAAGGTCGCCGAGATCGAGGCCGAGCTGGGAGACGCCGCCCTTGACGAGCTCATCGGCTCCGACAACCACCAGAACCTCATGGACGACATCGAGCTGCTCGACGGCGCCGCCGACGAGTTCGACCTGGACGCGGTGCGCGCAGGCAAGCTGTCGCCGGTGTTCTTCGGCTCGGCGCTCACCAACTTCGGCGTTGAGCCGTTCCTGAAAGAATTCCTGCGCCTGGCCCCCGCCCCGCTGCCCTACACCGACACGCTTTCGGGCGACCTGGTTGACCCGCAGCGCAAGGAATTCGCAGGCTTCGTGTTCAAGATCCAGGCCAACATGGACAAGAACCACCGCGACCGCATCGCGTTCGTGCGCATTTGCTCGGGCAAGTTCGAGCGCGGCATGGAGGCGTTCCACGTGCAGGGCGGCAAGAAGCTGAAGCTAGCAACGGGCACGTCGCTCATGGCCGACGACCGCGCAACGGTCGACGAAGCGTACGCCGGCGACATCGTGGGCCTGTTCGATCCCGGCATCTTCAGCATCGGCGACACGGTATGCAAGGGAGAACATGTGCAGTTCCCGCCCATCCCCACGTTCTCGCCGGAGCATTTCGCGCGCATCACGCAGGTGAACACGCTCAAGCGCAAGCAGTTCGTGAAGGGCATGCATGAGCTGGCCCAAGAAGGCGCCGTGCAGATTTTCCGCGAACCCGGTTTCGGCATGGAAAGCGTCATCTGCGGCGTCGTCGGCGTGCTGCAGCTCGACGTGCTTGAAACGCGCCTGAAGAACGAATACGGCGTGGAAGTGCGTCGCCAGGGCATGCCCTACACCGACATCCGCTGGATCGCCAACGACCTCAACGAGCTGGACACCTCGCGCCTGAACATCACGCGCGACACCAAGCTGGTCGAGGACATGCGCGGCGGCAGGCTGCTGTTGTTCACGAACTCCTGGAACGTGAACTGGGCCATCGACCACAACCCCGACCTGAAGCTGTCCGAAGTGGGAAATGGCAATTTCTAAGCTGGCCGAAAGCCGCAGGTCAAGCAGCAGGCGATAACGGCGAAGATACGATAACCGAAACATAAAGCCGAGGGCGAAGGCGTTTGCGAAAGTAGGCGCGCAAAGCCCTCGGCTCTTTTGCCTCAGCCGGTTTCGCCGCACGATGCCCGGTCCCCATGCCTGGGGGCATGGGGACATTGGAGGAGGTTTCAGAGGTCATTTCCCTCATAGGCCTTGAACTGTTGGACGCGCCGTGCATACTGTTCAATTTGAACGGTTTCTACGATGATCTGCGCGCGCTTCTCAATCGAATGAGCGATATGGGGCTGTCCTCGCCGCGCAGGCAGCGGGGCATCCATTTCGCGCATTCGCTTCAAGAGGTGGCCGACATCCTAGCTCCGTTGCATTAGCAGTATCGTTTTCCGAGTTGCCAGGAGCTGAGCATCATGGGCATCACCGACAAGCAGTACCCGCTGAACGTATACCGTCTCATCCTTATGACGGCGGCCGCGGTTTGGGGCCTGGGCTTCGCGATCGGCAAAGGCGCCATCGGCACCGTGGGCGCCACGTGGTTTACCGCCATCCGCTTCCTTGGAGCGGGTGTCGTGCTGGTCATCCTCTTGTTTCCCCACCTCAAGCGCAATTTCTGCCGCAAAACGCTGAAGGCGGGCCTGATCATCGGCATGGCCACGTTCGTGGGCTTCTGGACGCAGTTTTTGGGCCTGGGCCTGACCACGCCCTCGAAAAACGCCTTTTTGAGCGCGTGCTATTGCCTGACCGTGCCGTTTATCTGGTGGGTGGTCTCCCGTCGCCGTCCGCCTGCGAAAACCCTTATCGCGGCGGCCATCTGTACCATCGGCATCGGGCTGGTGTCGCTGACCGAGGGATTCTCCATCAGCTTAGGCGACGGCGTCAGCATCGCCTCGGCGTTCCTTTACGGCGGCGAGATCGTGATCATCGGCCTGGTCATGCGCGACAACGACGTCTTGACCATCACGGTCGTCCAGCAGTTTACCGCCGGGATCCTGGCCCTGCTGCTCGCCCTAGTCACGCAACCTATGCCCACCGTCGCGCAGGTGGCAACGCCCGAGTTCATCGGCGCCATGACCTACGTTGCCATGCTCTCGGCGGCCTTCGGCGCCGTGGCGCAGAACATGGCGCAGGCGCACCTGTCCCCCTCCGAGGCCGGCCTGCTCTGCTCGCTCGAAAGCGTGTTCTGCGCACTGTTCAGCGTGGCGTTCTTCGGCGAGGTGCTCACGGCCCGCATGGCGGTGGGCTTCGCGTTCATCTTCGCCGCCATCGTGGCAACCCAGCTCGGCGACAAGGGCGGCGAAGCTGCCGCCGGCTCCGTTGCCGACGGGCCTTCAGGCGGCGAAAGCCCCGCATCGGCAAAGCCCGCCAAGCGAAACCGCGGCAGAATAGCCCGCTGACCTGCGGGTCCACACCCCGACTCCAAGTCCGCCGCGGGCAACACGTTCTTTCCCGTTCGTTTTGCAGGCTTCCGGGCTATAATGCCCAAGGAAGCAGCTACCTTTTATCCCAACGAACGTGCCGCGCGACAAGCAGCTGCAATGTGCGCCGGCAACCATGCACCCAAGGAGAGAAGCATGACGAAGTTCAACCATGTCATCATCCGCCGCCCTGGTAAGTCGCTGTGCGACGGCATCACCAGCGCACCCGAGCTGGGCCAGCCCATCTACGAGCGCGCCATCGAGGAGCACTACGACTACGAGCATGCCCTTGAGCAGTGCGGCGTCGACGTCACCGTCCTGCCTGCGCTCGAGCAGTTCCCGGACAGCTGCTTCGTCGAGGACCCGGCCGTCATCACCCGCTGCGGCGCCATCATCACCAACCCCGGCGCTGCCAGCCGTAACGGCGAGAAGGACGAGATCGAGCCCGTGGTCCGTCGCTTCTTCGACGATGAGCACGTCAAGCATATCGTCGCCCCCGGCACCCTTGACGGCGGCGATGTCATGATGGTGGGCGACCACTTCTACGTGGGCCGCTCCGCCCGCACCAACGAAGAGGGCATCCGCCAGTTCTGCGAGATCCTGGCCGGTTGGGGCCTGGAGGGCTCCGAGGTCCCGCTGGAGGAGGTCCTGCACCTCAAGACCGGCGTGAACTACATCGAGGACAACAACATGCTGGTGTCCGGCGAGTTCATCGACAAGCCCGACTTCGCCAAGTACAACAAGGTGGTCGTGCCCGAGGACGAGGCCTACGGCGCGAACTGCATCTGGGTCAACGGCACCGTCATCGTGGCCGAGGGCTACCCCACCGTGCTCAAGGCCGTTCAGGACCTGGGCTACAAGACCCTGGTGGTGGACACCTCCGAGTACCGCAAGATCGACGGCGGCCTGTCCTGCCTCAGCCTGCGCTTCTAGCACACGCTTAAAACGCGCGGCCCTGCAAAGCCCAAGCGCCTTGCAGGGCCGGCAATCGGAAAGGCCCGCGGACGCTCGGGAAACCGAGCAAGCCCGCGGGCCTTTCCCTGTTCGTGGAGCCACGCCGCAAAACAAGAAGAGCCCGATTCCGAGCGCGGAATCGGGCTCTTCGCTTTCAGGGGTGCAGAACCGCCCGCAAATCTCATTCTTCCTGGCTTTACGTCACCGCGCGACATCCACGTCGCAACGCGTCCCGCCCGCCTGGGCTTTACCCGGCGATCGCGTGCACCGGAACGCCCTTCGCCTCCGGCGTGGGCACGTGGTAGGTGTTGCTCAGGCGCATGCCGTTTTCCGCATAGCGGGCAACCGAGATGATGAAGCCATCTTTGCGCAGGCGCAGGATGGCGCGGTCGACGGTCTTCAGGCTGACCTGCAGCGTTTCGGCGATGTCGCGCTTGGACTCGGAGCAGCCCGCAGCGCCATAAGAAGCGATAAAGCCCAGGATGAGCAGCTGCGAGTTCGTCAGCGTGCGCTTGCCGTCCGCAAGCGTAATGTCGCCGTCGATTTCGGTTACGGTCTCAGTGGTCATCTCAGTCATCATAGTCCTTCTCCATCGGTCTCGTTCCAATGCTTATGACACCCCCGCTCGCCGACGCAATGCCGGGCGAGCAAAACCTGCAAGCTGGACTGGAGAATAAAAAAAGCAGCCAACTGCAGTGGTTCCCCGTATGGGAAACTGTGCAGCTGGCTGCCATTTCAGGCCCTATAGCTTTGCGTCATCACCTTTCGATGATTTTGCCGAGATGAAAAATAGCACGCGAAAAATCGTATGTCAACACCTGTCGGCCCCTCCCCTTGACGGCCCCCCGACCACGGCTGAAATCGCCTTCCGCAAGGGCAGCAAGGGCAAGCGAAGAAGCCTCTTGGCAACCCGCGGTGCAGCCGCGCGCTTAGCCGGCGCCACAGCCCTTCGCCCCTCGTTTCCCCACATGCCATCACCCCGCTGCCCCACAATTCGCGCGAATTGTGGGGCAGCAATCCGCCGTCAACGTGGAACGCTGTATCAAGAGTCCATGATTTTCCGTCATTGCCGCGTTTGTGCAGCTTGATCGGTCATAAGTTGATATACCCTATCAGATTAGTACTTGGCAGGCGTTCGGCCATGTGCGGACGCTGCGCTCAAGCTTCGCGCAGCCGTCTTTCAAGAACACGTTCGCATGAGTAGGAGTCATATATGAGAGCTATACGCGTCAGCGACATCACGATGAGGGAGGCAGCGGCCTCCAAGGCGCTTTCCCTATCCTTTAAGGAAAAGCTA
>CALEWN010000313.1 GCA_937925385.1 uncultured Senegalimassilia sp. | reverse complement strand
CAGAGCCTGCTCCACCTCAACGCCGCAGGCGACGATGGTGATGTCGGAACCCTCGCGCAGCGTGTAGGCGCGGCCGAGCTCAAGCTCGACGCCGTCGGCGTACACGGCCGGCACGCTGGCGCGGCCCATGCGCACATACACCGGGCCCGGCGTTTCGGCGGCCAGGCGGATGGCGGAGACGGCAGCGGCGTAGTCGGCCGGCACGAGCACGCGCATATGCGGAAGACCTGCCATAAGCGAGATATCCTCGAGCATCTGGTGGCTGCCGCCGTCGGGACCCACGGACACGCCGGCGTGCGTGGGGGCGATCTTGACGTTCAGGTCGGAATAGCACACGGTGTTGCGAATCTGGTCATAGGCGCGACCGGTGCCGAACACGGCGAAGCTGCCGGTGAACGCGATGTTGCCGGTGGTTGCAAGGCCCGCCGCCACATCAATCATGTTCTGCTCGGCGATGCCGCAGTTGAACAGACGGTCGGCGTAGCCGGCCTTCGCGAACTTGGCCGTGGTGGTGGAGCCGGTCAGGTCGGCATCGACGGCGACGACGGGCACGCCTTCGCCGGCGAGCTCCGCCAGCGTGACGCCGTATGCGGCGCGCGTGGCGCGCTTGACCTGGGACTGTTCTGCATTTGCAAGCGTAACCATCGCTTATGCCTCCTTACGTGCGGCCTCGAGCTCGGCCACTGCCTGCTCGGTCTGCTCGGCGTTGGGCGCCTTGCCGTGCCAGCCGGCCTGGTTTTCCATGAAAGACACGCCGCGGCCCTTGATGGTGTTGGCCACCAGCACATGCGGGCGGCCGTCGCCGGCCTGCTTGGCAGCGGTGAGGGCCTTGATAAGCGCGTCGATGTCGTGACCGTCCACCTGGCTGGCCTCCCAACCGAACGCGGCGAACTTGGCGCACATGTCGCCGGGGTCGCACACGTCGGCGGTGTCGCCGTCGATCTGCAGGTGGTTGCGGTCGACGATGGCCACGAGGTTGTCGAGGTTCTCATGGGCGGCCCACATGGCGGCCTCCCACACCTGGCCCTCCTCGCACTCGCCGTCGCCGAGCAGGCAGAACACGCGCTGGGACTTGCCCGCCAGCTTCAGGCCGGCGGCCATGCCGGCCGCGATGGACAGACCCTGGCCGAGCGAGCCGGTGGACACCTCGACGCCCGGGCACAGGTTGCAGTCCGGATGGCCCTGCAGGCGCGTGCCGAGCTTGCGCAGCGTCTTGAGCTCCTCGCGCGGGAAATAGCCGGCATGCGCGAGCGCCGCGTACAGCGCAGGAGCCGCATGGCCCTTCGCCAGGATGAACCGATCGCGGTCCTCCCACTTCGGCTGCTTTGGATCATGATCCATCACGCCGCCGAAATACAGCGCGGTGAGGATGTCGGTGCACGAAAGCGAGCCGCCGGGATGTCCGCTTCCCGCCTCGGCGATCATGCGCACGATGTCGATGCGCATATCGCATGCCCGCTGCTCAAGCTCGGTCATTGCTTGTCCTTTCGTCGTTTTGACGCTTTCACTATCAACAGGGAACGCAGCTGCCCGCATCCCGCTATCGCCATACCATAGCACCCCCGCAAGCGCCGCGGCGCCGGCAAGGGAGCTGACGCTCGAAGCCGCATACTGCGACCACGGGCGCACTGAAGGCTATTCCTGCGACACGCGCCACTTGTGGTAGCCCACCACGAACTGGTCGATGTCGCCGTCGAGCACCGCGTCCACGTTACCCGTTTCCACGCCGCTGCGCACATCCTTGACCAGCTGATATGGAAACAGCACATAGTTGCGAATCTGGCTGCCGAAGCTGTTCTCCATGCGCTCCCCTCGCAGCTCGTCGATCTGATCGCGGCGTTTCTGCTGCTCGATCTCGTAGAGCTTGGACTTGAGCACGCGGATGGCGGCTTCCTTGTTCTGCAGCTGCGACTTCTCGTTTTGGCACGTGACCACGATGCCCGTGGGCATGTGCGTCAAGCGCACGGCGGAATCGGTGGTGTTGACGCACTGGCCGCCCGGACCGCTGGAGCGGTACACGTCCACGCGAACGTCGTTCATGTCGAGGTTTACCTCGATATCGTCGGGGAGCACGGGAAGCACCTCGACGGCTGCGAACGTGGTGTGACGGCGCTGCTTGACGTCGGTGGGGCTGATGCGCACCAGGCGGTGCACGCCGTTCTCGCTGCGCAGCATGCCGTAGGCCAAACGCCCCTCGATCTGCAGGGTTGCCTTGTTCAGGCCGACGGCCTCAGCGCCGGGGACCAGGTCGAGGACCTTGACCTTCCAGCCCTTCGAGTCCGCGTAACGACTGTACATGTTGTACAGCATCTCGGTCCAGTCCTGAGCCTCAAGGCCGCCTTGACCGGGGCTGACGGTGAGGATGCAGTCCCCATCGTCGAAACGCCCGGAGAACCAGCTTTCCACCTCGAGGGCATCAAGCTTGCCGTCGAGCGCTTCTAAGGTTTGCTGCACCTCCTCGGCGAACAGGGGGTCCTCCCCCGCCAGCTCATGTGCGGCACGCGCATCCTCAAGCAACGAGACGGCGGCGTTGTACGCATCGATGGTGTCGCGCAGGGAGCTTGCCTGCTTCGACACGGTCTGCGCGCGCTGCGCATCGTCCCAAAAACCCGCCTGCGCGATCTGCGCATCGAGCGCCATGAGCTGCGCGGTTTTGTCATCGATATGCAGAAAGCCGTGCGCGTCGGCGACGCGCTGGGCAACCTGTTCGATATCTTTCAGTTCTTTATCAGCCATAGTCATTCCATACTACCAGCAAAACGCCCCGCGCTTGCGTGCGGGGCGTTGGAGTGCATAGTTTCTTCGCGCCTTCGAAGACGCCGTTGCCAGGCTACCTATCCTTGCCGTGGCACTTCTTGAACTTCAAGCCGCTGCCGCAAGGGCAAGGGTCGTTGCGGCCGACGTTGGCGAACGGGTCGTCCTTATCCTTGACGTAGGTCTGCGGCTTGGCCGGCGCAGGCTTAGGCGCCGAACCCGCTGCCTGCTGGGCGCGCTGGGCCGCCTGCTGCTGGGCGACGGCATGGCCGACGCCCGTTTGGCCGAGCGCCTGCTCGGGATTGGAGTAGCTCACGCGGCCTTCAAGGGGATTGGGCTCGGCGGGCATCTGCGGAGCGGCCGATGCCGCCACCTGCAGGCGGAGCAAGGTACGCAGATACTCCTCGTACATGGAGTGCGTCAGGTTGCTGAAGGCGCGGTAGGCCTCGTTCTTGTACTCCACCAACGGGTCGCGCTGACCGAAGGCACGCAGGCCGATGCCGGTTTTCAGGTAATCCATATCCTGCAGATGCGCCATCCACCTGCGATCGATGATACGCAGCATGACCTGGGATTCCAGCATGCGCATGATCGGCTCGCCAAGCTCAGCGGCCTTCTGCGCCACCACACCGTCCAAATACTCCTCGAGCGCCTCGCACACCTGCGCGGGGTCGTCCTCATGATCGACTTCGGCGACATGGAAATCGTTCAGACCCGTCATGGAAGCGGCCCACAGATCAACCGCCTTGCAATCCCAATCGTCGCTGGGCAGCTTCTCGGGGCAGTTCTCCTCCACCACGGCCTCGACGGCATCGGCCACGATCTCGGGGATGCGGCCCTCCATGTCCTTGCCGTCCAAGATGGCGTTGCGCTCTTCGTATATGGCCTTGCGCTGCAGGTTCATGACGTCATCGTACTCGAGGACGTTCTTACGCGCTGCGAAGTGCATGCTTTCGACCTGGCGCTGCGCGGACTCGATGGCCTTGGAGACCATGGAGGCCTGAATGGGCATGTCGTCGGGCATGTTGGTCTTCTCCATCATGGCGCCGATCTTGTCCATGCGCGAGCCGCCGAACAGGCGCATAAGGTCGTCTTCGAGAGACAGGTAGAACTGCGTGGTGCCCGGGTCGCCCTGACGGCCGGCACGGCCGCGCAGCTGGTTGTCGATGCGTCGGCTTTCGTGGCGCTCGGTGCCGATGACGCACAGGCCGCCGGCCTCCAAGACGCGCTTCTGCTCCGCCTTGCACGTTGCGCGCGCGATGTCGAGCGCCTCCTTGCGCTGGCCCTGCGTAGGCGCCGGCAGGCCGCCTTCATCGGCGGGCTGCATGCCGGGCTCGAGATCGGGGTTGAGGCCGCGCTCGAGCAGCACATCGTCGGCGAGCACGTCGGGGTTGCCGCCGAGCATGATGTCGGTGCCGCGGCCCGCCATGTTGGTGGCGATGGTGACGGCGCCGACGCGTCCCGCCTGCGCGATGATATGGGCCTCGCGCTCATGGTTTTTCGCGTTCAAGGTCTCATGCTTGATACCGCGCTTGTCAAGCAGGCGCGAGAGCTTCTCGGAGCTTTCGATGGACACCGTGCCGATAAGGCAAGGCTGGCCGGCCTGGTGACGGACGGCCACGTCGTCGGCGACGGCGTGGAACTTCGCATCGACCGTGCGATAGATCAGATCGTCCTCGTCGATACGCTTGACCTGCTTGTTCGGCGGGATGGCCACGACCGGCAGCTTGTAGATCTGGCGGAACTCGGCGTCCTCGGTCATAGCCGTGCCCGTCA
Organism: uncultured Senegalimassilia sp.; assembly: GCA_937925385.1. Classification (GTDB taxonomy): domain Bacteria; phylum Actinomycetota; class Coriobacteriia; order Coriobacteriales; family Eggerthellaceae; genus Senegalimassilia. Next base: position 1,500 of record CALEWN010000313.1, on the reverse strand, counting down.
TGCCCGAGAGCTTGTCGTAGAGGCGGAAGTAGTTCTGCAGCGTGATGGTGGCAAGCGTTTGGTTCTCCTCGCGCACCTGCACGTGCTCTTTGGCCTCGAGCGCCTGATGCAGGCCCTCGGAGTAGCGACGGCCCTCCATGATGCGGCCCGTGAACTCGTCGACGATCTTCACCTCGCCGTTAACGACCACTTAGTCGACGTCGCGATGGAACAGGAACTGCGCCTTCAGGGCCTGCTGCAGGTGATTGGGCAGCTGGCCTGAGGGGTCGGCGTAGATGTCGTCGATGCCGAGCATGGTCTCGATCTTGGTGAGGCCGGACTCGGTGGCGTTGATGGTCTTTTTCGCCTCGTCCATCTCGAAGTCCTCGTCAAGCTTCAAGGCGGGCATGACGCGGGCGAACTTGTTGTACGTGTCGGCGGCGCGCGTGCCGGCGCCGGAGATGATCAGCGGCGTGCGGGCCTCGTCGATGAGGATGGAGTCATGTTGTCGCGCAGGTAGTCGAAGCCGAACTCGGAGTTGGTACCATAGGTGACATCGGCCTGGTAGGCGAGCTTCTTGGCATCGGGGCGCATGCCGTTTTGGATAAGGCCCACGCTCATGCCCAGAAACTCATACACCTGCCCCATCCACTGGCTATCGCGACGCGCCAGGTAATCGTTGACGGTGACGATATGCACGTTCTGCCCGCCAAGGGCGTTAAGATAGCCGGCGAGCGTGGACACGAGCGTCTTGCCCTCGCCCGTGCGCATCTCGGCGATCTGACCGTCGTTGAGCGCCATACCGCCGATGAGCTGGACGTCGAAGTGACGCATGCCCAGCGTTCGCACCGACGCCTCGCGCACCGCAGCGAACGCCTCGGGCAGCACGTCGGCTGTGGAGGCGCCAGCCTGCACGCGGCCGCGCAGCTCGTCGGTGAACGCGCGCAGCTGCTCATCGGATTTTGCCTGCATCTCGGGCTCGAGGCCGCCGATCTTGTCGGCCAGGGCCTGGTAATTCTTCAGCTGCTTACCTTCGCCGAACGTGAGCAGCTTGGAGAGGAAACCTGCCATAAGAGCGCCATTCCTTTCAGCGCCGGCCCTGTATGCCGGCGCGGGTTCGTTCAATCAGCTTACTCTAACATATCCTCAATTCAGCTAGGTTCCAGTGGCCGACTTGCACAGCTTCTTCGCAGCGCCGCGCGGCTGATCGCAGGGGTTTGCCCTCGTAGGACCCCGCTTCGCCCGGCGCACGTTGCCCGAACGCGCCCTGAAACGAGACCGCCCGCATCGAGCGCCGCAAGGGCGCGCTCCCGCACGCCCTTCAACGCCCCTGCCCTACACCCGTTCCTCGACCTCGATGATGGAGCGGTACAGGCGCATGGTCTCGGCCGAAGGGTCGATTCCCAGGTCGTCGGCCAGATACCTGCGGCAGGCGAAATAGGTCTGCAGCGCGGCGGTTCGCTGCAGCGAGGCGATCTGGGCGCGCATGAGCGCCACGTATACGTCCTCGCGCGAATCATC
>CALEWN010000312.1 GCA_937925385.1 uncultured Senegalimassilia sp. | reverse complement strand
GTTCCGGTTGCCTGCTTGAACGCCTGCGAGAACGCCGAAGGTCGTGGCCAACCCAGGCGCGCGGCCACGTACGCAACCGAATCGCCGCTTGCGAGCAGGGTTTTCGCGCGCTCGATTCGGCGTGCTTTGGCGTATCGCCCGATGCTTTGCCCCGTCTCGCGCGAGAACGCCGAGCACACGTGCGAGCGGCTAACCAACAGCAAGATCCCAACCACGTCGAGGCCCGCCGCGCGTCCCTCGTCGAGCATGCGCTCGATGGCGGCCTGCGCCTCAAGGGCAAGCCCCGATCGCTCGCGCGCCGAAGCACCGCAACGTGCGGCATCGTCACCGGCGCACGATGCGGCCAGTGCGGCCACCATCTGCTCGACGCGCGCCTGGATAAGCAGCGCCGAACCTGGCCGGTATTGCGGCCCGGTCCCTAGTAGCGCCGACATGATGATGCGCGATTGCGCCTCGTCCCACGTGCCCCCGAACCGCTCGAACATGCCCGAGAACGCGCCCGGCCAGCACCGATCGAGCTCCTCGAAATACTGCGGCAGAAAGCAGATGCAGCGCGACGAATACAGGCCGCCTCGGTGCAGCGTGCCGGAAAACGAGCCCGCGGGCTGCACAAACGAGTACAGCGACCCGTCGAGCAACGCCCGCGGCCGGTCGATCATCCGCGGCATGGTAGCCTTGGTATCCTCCGACACCATGCACACGCACGCATACACGCTCTCGGGCGACTCGACCAGCGCCATATCTTGCTCCATGTACACATCGTGGCTGAACACGATGCAGAAATCCCCAACGGGCATGCCCCATGCCGACCCGCGGCCCCACGCGCTCCGACCCGTGCCCGACCAGCCCTCGCCGTTGCGGCGGATGACGATCCCGAACTGCTCGAGCTGCGGCTCGTAAAGCGAGCGAACCGCGCGCGGGATGGCGTTGTAGGCGGAAGCATCGGTCATTCGGATTCGTCTCCTGTTGTTTCGGTTTCGTGTACGCGCTTAGCGGAAATGTTTGCCTAGGCTTCCTTGCATGATAAGTTACGCGAAGGTAACCAGCAAGAAGCATTCCGCGCCAGCCAAGCGCCCAAAACGACGCGTCGCGCAAAAGCTCAAATAGGGAAGGAACAACCATGGCCGAAGAGGAACCACACCCAACACCTTGCCAAAACGCCGGCGAAGCGACCGACCTACCCACCGCCGCGGCGCCCGTCGGGCAAACGTCCTGCTCGCCAACGGGCGACGTCGGCGCCGTCGAAGCCGCAGCCCACGCAACCCCCGCGGCAACCGCTGCCATCGCCGTCGACCCGCCAGCAACCACCCCCACCCCCAAACGCAACGATATCGCCGAGCTCCTCGACTTCGCGGGCAGCAGAAAGCCGCTCACATACGTAGGCTTGGCGCTCAGCGCCGTGTCGCAGCTGCTCGGCTTCGTACCCTACATCTGCATCTGGTTTGTCGCGCGCGACCTCATCGAAGTCGCGCCGAATTGGCAGGCCGCGCAAGGCATCGCCGCGTACGGCTGGTGGGCCATCGGCGGCGCGGTCGCCTCGATTGTGGCCTATTTCCTTGCGCTCATGTGCACGCACTTGGCCGCGTTCCGCACGGCGTCGAACATGCGCAAGCAAACCACCGAGCACCTCATGCGCTTGCCGCTCGGTTACTTCGACGCCCACGCCACCGGCGAGCTGCGCCGCGTGATCGACGGCTGCGCGGCCAGCACCGAATCGCTGCTCGCGCACGTGCTGCCCGATACGGCGGGCTCGATCGCCATGGTGATCGGCATGCTCGCGCTGCTGTTCGCCTTCGATTGGCGCCTTGGCCTTGCGTGCCTGGTCCCGATCGTGATTTCGATCTGCTGCCTCATGACCATGATGTCCGGCAAGGGCATGGAGTTCATGAAAAGCTACATGGGGGCGCTTGTGCGCATGAACGAAACCGGCACCGAATACGTGCGCGGCATCCCCGTGGTGAAGGTGTTCCAGCAAACGGTGTACTCCTTCAAGGCGTTCCACGACGCCATCGCCGACTACGCGCGCATGGCGCAGGACTACGCGGGCACGTTCTGCCGAAAACCGCAGGTCTTTCAGCTGTCAGTGCTTAACGGCCTGGTGGTGTTCCTGCTTCCCGTGGCGCTTATCCTGGCGCCTGGCGAAGCGGATTTCGCGAGCTTCGTTGCCGATTTCGCCTTCTACGCCATCTTCTCGGCGGTCATCCCCACGGCCATGGCGAAGCTCATGTTCATGAGCGAAGCGTCGCAGATGGCGGGCGATTCCCTTGGTCGCGTGCGCGCGATCCTGGAGGCGAAGCCGCTTGAGGTCCCCGCGAACCCGCGTCCTATCGAAGGCGGCGACGTGCGCTTCGAGCATGTGTCGTTCGCTTACGAAGGCGCCGAAGCCAATGCGCTCGACGACGTGAGTTTCGAAGTCCCCGCCGGCGCGACCCTTGCGCTCGTGGGCCCGTCGGGCGGCGGCAAGTCGACGTGCGCAAGCCTGGTTCCGCGCTTCTGGGACGCAACCGCCGGGCGCGTGCTCGTCGGCGGCGTGGACGTGCGCGACGCCGACCCGCACGAGCTTATGGACAAGATCGCGTTCGTCTTCCAAACCAACCAGCTGTTCAGTCGAACGCTTGAGGAAAACGTGCGCGCGGCCAGGCCCGATGCCACGCGCGAGCAGGTGCTGGCCGCGCTGCGTGCTGCGCAATGCGACGACATCGTGGCGAAACTGCCGCAGGGCCTCGACACGCGCCTAGGCACCGGCGGGGCGTACCTGTCGGGCGGCGAAGTGCAGCGCGTCGCCCTTGCGCGCGCGATCCTCAAGGACGCGCCCATCGTGGTGCTCGACGAGGCCACGGCGTTCGCCGACCCCGAGAACGAGGCCCTCATCCAGCGCGCGTTCGCAAAGCTGGCCGAGAACCGCACGGTGATCATGATCGCCCACCGGCTTTCGACGGTGGTGGGTGCCGATCAGATCGTGGTGCTCGATCAAGGTCGCGTGGCCGAGCGCGGCACGCACGCCGAGCTGGCGGAAGCCGGCGGGCTGTACGCCTCCATGTGGGCCGACTACGAGCAGGCCGCAAGCTGGAAGATCGCGGGCGCGCAAACGGAAGCGGCCGCTATGAAAGGAGGTGAGGCATGATGTTCGCCTCGTTTAAGAAAAAGTACTTCCTTTCCGACAAGGGTATGTCCGGCGTGAAGCGCGGCGTGCTCTGGACGTGCGTCACGAACCTGGTCACCATGGCCGGCATGGCGTTTCTGTTCCTGGTGATGGACGGGTTCGTGAAGCACCTGACCGAAGGCGCCGACCTGTCGGACGCGGTGCCGTTCGCCGTAGGCCTTGCGGTGTTCTTCGCGGCGCTTCTGCTGTCCAATTGGCAGCAGTATTACTATTCCTACTGCATTTATTACGAGGAATGCGGCAACCAGCGCATCGAGATCGCCGAGCGCCTGCGCAAACTGCCGCTGTCGTTCTTCGGGCGGCGCGACTTGGCGGATTTGACCGAAACCATCATGGGCGACGTGCAAGTCATGGAGCACGCCTACAGCCATGTGCTCGGCGAGCTGTGGGGCGCTGTGATCTCGACGTCCATCGTGTTCGTGGGCTCGCTGTTCTTCTGCTGGCAGCTTTCAATCGCCGCGTTTTGGAGCGTTCCGGTGGCTTTTGCCCTGCTGTTCGCCACGCGCAAGCCGATGAAGCCGGTGTTCGAGCGCAATAGGATGGCGAAGCTGAAGGTGACGCAAGGCATCCAGGAGACGCTCGACTGCGTGCGCGAGATCCGCGCCACCAACCAGGAGCAGCGCTACCTGGCGGGCCTGAACGCCACAATCGACGCCACCGAGCGCGAATGCGCGAAGGGCGAACTGACCAACGGCTTGCTGGTGAACACGGCGTACGCGATCCTGCGCCTGGGCATTGCCACCACGCTCATTGCGGGCGCAAGCCTTATCGCTGCAGGCCAGATCGACTTCATGGTCATGTTCGCGTACTTGCTGATGATCTCGCGCATCTATGCCCCGTTCGATCAGGCGCTTGCGCTGGTCAGCGAACTGTTCGCCTCTGAGACGTCGGCGGCGCGCATGCGTTCGATCGTGGAGGAGCCCATGGCCTCGGGCACGGCCGATTTCGCGCCGGCCGGTCATGATATCGAGTTCGATCACGTGGCGTTCTCCTATGGGGCCGGCGACGACGGGCGAGCGGGGGAGCGCGTGCTGGCCGACGTGAGCTTCACGGCGCGGGAAGGCCAGGTGACGGCGCTTGTGGGGCCGTCGGGCTCGGGCAAGTCCACCTGCGCGCGCCTGGCCGCGCGGTTCTGGGACGCCACGGGTGGCACGGTGCGCGTAGGCGGTGTCGACGTGTCCACGGTTGATCCCGAAACGCTGCTGCGCGATTACGCCATCGTGTTCCAGGACGTGCTGCTGTTCGACGACACGGTGATGGGCAACATCCGTCTTGGCCGTCGCGACGCCACCAACGCCGAGGTGCTGGCCGCCGCGCGCGCCGCGAATTGCGACGAGTTCGTCAGCCGCATGCCGCAAGGGTACGACACGAAGATCGGCGAGAACGGTTCCAAGCTCTCCGGCGGCGAGCGCCAGCGGATCTCGATTGCCCGAGCGCTGCTGAAGAACGCGCCCATCGTGCTGCTCGACGAGGCGACGGCTTCGCTTGACGTGGAGAACGAAACCAAGGTGCAATCTGCTCTTTCAAGGCTGCTAGCAGGTAAAACGGTCATCGTGATCGCGCACCGCATGCGCACGGTCGAAGCCGCCGACAAGGTGGTCGTCCTCAAAGACGGCCGCGTTGCCGAACAAGGATCCCCTGCGCAGCTAAAAGCATCTGGTGGCCAATTCGCCCGGATGGTGGCGCTGCAAAGAGAAGCCGAGGGCTGGCAGCTGTAATCCCAGTCCCGTCGTGAACAGGGGACGGAGGTGCGTTCACCGCTGCAGCAGGGCAGGCCTCCGCCGCTGCATCCTGGCCGCGCGCGCCGCCCTCTCATTCCGCGCGCGTCACGCCCTCACCCCAACTCGCATCCCCATACGCTATCATCAGCAGCGTCGTGCACCTCGCGATGCCTGGGGCCTTGCTCGGGCGGTAAGGGATATTGGTGGACTTGCTATTCGTGTTCATCCAGGGGCTGACGTTGGGCCTGGCATATCTGGCGCCCATCGGGATGCAGAACCTGTTCGTCATCAACAGCGCATTGAGCCATAAGCTGGGCCGTGCCATTGCCACTGCGCTCGTGGTGGTGTTTTGGGATGTCTCGCTGGCCTTGGCTTGCTTCTTCGGCGCCGGCGCGTTGATGGACGCCGCCCCTTGGCTCAAGAGCATCGTGTTGGGCATCGGCGGCGTGCT
>CALEWN010000311.1 GCA_937925385.1 uncultured Senegalimassilia sp. | reverse complement strand
GCAGTTCGCCATCGTACGATGCGCTTACATTCTCGAACTCGATCATGACGAAGCCCCTTCCCCGTTCAAAACCTGCTTGCACGCCTTGACCGCCTCGCCGACGTTGCGAACCGCCGGCGTGCTCACCAGGCCGCGTGCGCGCAATCGGTTCACCAAGCTGGTGGAGCGCGGGCAGTTCACGCCGATTTCCAACAGTTCGTCGGAATGTTCGAGCACCTCGGCGGGCGTACCCTGGAAGCGGATCTGCCCGCCGTCCACGATAAGCAGCATGTCGGCGAAATCGGACAGCAGCGCGATCTTCTGCTCCACCACGATGACCGTGGTGCCGTTTTCCCGGGCATATCGCGCCAGCAGCTCGAACACCGCCAGCGACGATGCCGGGTCCAGCTCGGCCGTCGGCTCGTCGAGCACCAGCACGCGCGGTTTCAGCGCGATGACCGACGCCACCGCCACCTTCTGCTTCTGGCCGCCGGAAAGCTCGGCGATACCGCGATGGCGCAGATCGGAGATGCCCATTGCCTCCAGCGCCTCGGCGATACGGCCTTCCACCTGGTCTTTCGGCACGCCGAAGTTCTCAAGGCCATATAGCACCTCATCCTCGACCACCGACGACACCATCTGCGAGTCGATGTCCTGGCACACGCTGCCGACCAGGCGGCTGATGTCGGTCAACGACGCTTCGCACGTATCCAACCCGTCAATGGTCACGCTGCCGTAGAAATCACCGGGATAGCAGTGTGGGATGATGCCGTTGAACGCATACGTGAGCGTGGACTTTCCGCTGCCCGCGGCGCCGGTGATTCCCACGAACGAGCCGTCGGGAACGGTAAGGTCAATGCCGCGCAGGATGGGCTCGGCCCCCTCCCGATAGCGAAACGACAATTGCGAGATCTCGATCATGGGATGCTCCTTCCTGATGATGGGCTCTCAGGCGATGACCAGGCCGTTATCGCTTCAAGACAGCTCGCAGGACCGGGGTGAGGATGGCCGCCAGCACGGCATTCATGGTTGCCGTGCCGAGCACCATGACGGCGTACACGCCGAACACCGCCAGCGGCTCAAGATGCGCGACGGCAACGCCCACGATCATGGCGAACGTGTAACCGGAGACGATGGTGGACAGGAACGTGATGATCACGGGAGCGACGACGTTTTGGAAGCTCTTGTTATCGGCAGCCACCTTCGCAAGAGCAGTAACCAGCAAACCGCACGCCAAAGCTCCCAGCATCTCGGAAGCAATGTTCTCCAGCGGCGTGGCGTTCAGCATGGGAAGCTGGCTGACCAGGCCCACCAACAGGCCGATCACCACGGATTGATACACTTTCGGTCGCGTAAGGATGATTGCCAGGCAGTACATGGCGATCATGAAATTGGGCTTCATGCCCGCAAAGCTGAGGAAGCTGGAAACGGTCAGCTTAAGGACGGCGCCGGCTGCAATGAGCACGGCCACTAGGATAAGATCTTGTACGGACAAGCCCTCCTTCTTCGCGGAGGTTGCCACCGTACGCTTCTGGGCTGCAACGTTCTGAGTCATGATCCTCATTCCTTTCTTGGCGGGGTTTCCGCCGGTCATCGCCCGTCCCCGGGCTTTCGGTCTGCCGGCAACGAACGCGAATGAGGAATCATCGGCTTACAGGTTTCAAGCAAAGGCCGGTTTGCAGCTATGGCGACTCACCGCGCCCCGTGGCCCGAATAACCCGCAAAATAAAAAACGTCTGTCCTTTGAGATAAAGGACAGACGTAACATCTGCGGTGCCACCTTTACTTGACCCCCGAAGGAGCCCTCTCACGAACATGCCAACACATGTTCTGCCCTTAACGCAGGCTCACGGTCCAGATACTCAGCCGCCGACCGCCACGTGGTAACGCAGCAACCGTCAACCTTTCCCCTTTCCCTCGGCGAACCATTTACCACCCAGCATTTCTGCGGGATTCCCAGCAACACCCGCTCTCTGTGAGCGCTTATGATGGCTTGACTTTCGCCTCAACGGTTTCAAGGTATTAAGTTGTGGCACGAACTATAGGGGATGCCGCAGAGATGCGCAACCCCTACAGTTCGCGAATTAACAGCCGCGAAATATCACCGGCAAACAGTTGAAGAAACGCCGTCGGCATTTGTGAGCAAGATTTGACACGCGCGCAAGGATTGTGTGGTCTGCCGCCAGCAACTCGCACCGGGCAAGCTTCCGCGCGTTATGATTGCCGATAACACAACGGCGTCATCCTCGACGTCCCCGTTGCGCCTTCGTGCTTCGGGGACGTTGTTTTCGTCTGACGCTTTCTCTATCCGAATCCGACAACGCAACGCGTTAAGCGAGCCCGAAAGCCGCCTTAGCCCCGTGCGCTCGTCGGCAGACCCGCGCACCCTTACGGGAACAGGACGCGCGCGGAAAGGAGGCCAGCTATATGAAGTCAAGGCCTGATTAACAACTCTTTGAGAACTATCCGAACTTTTGGTTTTATTG
>CALEWN010000310.1 GCA_937925385.1 uncultured Senegalimassilia sp. | reverse complement strand
GGCGGGAAAGCGTTTGTCGCTTGACGTCGTGGGCGGTTCCGCGGGCGATTACGCTGCTCAGATCACCGCGGTGAACGGGTATCAGCTGAACCTGCTCATGTACGGAGACTCCAACGACGGCGATTTCGCGGGCCTGTCCAAGGGCGATTCCGATGCCCTGCTTTTGACCTACGATTGGCGCGAGGCGGCAGGCGACCCCACGGCGCTCGCGGCGCTTGCGGCGCAGGCGGGGGAGCTTTCCCCGGCCGACTGGACTCCGGACAGCTGGCAGATCCTGGCCGCCAAGTTGGAGGCGGCAAACACGTTGCTTGCCGCGCCCTATGCCACCAAGGCCCAGTACGACCAGGCTGCTGCCGAACTGCAGCTTGCCATGGACGGCTTGGCGAAGGTGGCTGATCGCTCGGGTTTGGAGGCGGCCGTCAAGCAGGCGAGCGCGCTGACGAACGAGGGGTGGACTGCCGATACCTGGAACGCGCTGCAGGCGAAGATCGCCGCAGGCAAGGCGCTTTTGGAGGACGGCGCGGCTACGCAAGAGCAGATCGACCAGGCGGAGAAGGGAATCCGCGATGCCATGGCGGCGTTGAAGAAGGCCGATGCTGACGGTGGCGGTTCGGCCGGCGGCGACGACCAGGCTTCCGGCGGCGATCAGGGGCAGAGCGGCGCCGGCAAGACCGACGATGGTGCTCAGAAGAGCACTGTTGCCCCCGCCGGCTCCGGGAGCGCGACCGCCGGCAAGGCCGGGACATCTGCAAGCTTGGCTGCGACCGGCGATGCTGCAGGCGTGATTGCCGGCACTGCCGGCGTGGCGGCTATCGTGGCCGCGGCTACGGCCTTGGGCGCGCGTCTGAGGCGCCGCGCGCTGAAGGGCCGCCGCTAAAGGCCGGCTATGGGAGTCTTCCCCTTCTGACTCATGCTAGCTAAGTTGGGCTCGTCCGCCGATGCGCAGGGCGGGCCCGTCGTTCATAGGCGGGAAGCCGGCTTCGTTGCCGGGGTTCGCGTGTTCAGATATATGGTTATTCCACGAGCGTGGTGGGAAGGGCATACAAAATGATGCCCGTGTGGTATCGTTCGCAGCTAGCATAAACGCGGGCGGCGCGCACCGTCCGAACATATCCGTTTATCAAGAGTCGGGGGAGAGGGTTGGCTCGCAGATCCCGACACCAACCTGGCGCAAAAGCGCCAAGGTGGTCCGGCCGACAACGATGAAGGAGGAACATCAATGGCCAACGCGCATTCTTCTTATCTGTTCACGTCCGAGTCCGTCACCGAGGGTCATCCTGACAAGGTGTGCGACCAGATCTCCGACGCCGTGCTCGACGCCATCCTCGAGAAGGAGATCGAGCTTGCCGGGCAGGGCTACGTCTCCCCGTCCGGCCAACCGGCCGACCCCACGCAGGTGCGCTGCGCCTGCGAGACCATGGCCACTACCGGCATGATCATCGTGGCCGGCGAGATCCGCACCCAGGCATACGTCGACGTGCCCGCGCTTGCGCGCGAGGTGCTGCGCGAGATCGGCTACGATCGCGCGAAGTACGGCTTCGACTGCGATACCTGCGGCGTGCTCAACGCCATCCACGACCAAAGCCCCGACATCGCCCAGGGCGTCGATGAGAGCTACGAGGCCCAGCACGGCCAGGCGGGCGACGATCCTTATGAGAAGGTCGGCGCCGGCGACCAGGGCATGATGTTCGGCTACGCCTGCGACGAGACGTCCACGCTCATGCCCATGCCCATCTACCTGGCACAGCGCATGGCCGAGCAGCTGGCCGCAGTGCGCAAGGACGGCACCATGCCCTACCTGCGCCCCGACGGCAAGACCCAGGTCTCGGTCCGCTACATCGACGACAAGCCCGTCAACGTGGAGAAGGTCGTGGTGTCCACGCAGCATTCCGAGGAGATCTCCACCGAGCAGCTGCGCGCCGAGATCGAGGCCAACGTCATCCGTCCCGTGCTCGAGCGCGAGGGCGTGGAGCTTGCCCCCAACGCCGGCATCCACATCAACCCCACCGGCCGCTTCGTCATCGGCGGCCCCATGGGCGACTGCGGTCTGACCGGTCGCAAGATCATCGTCGACACCTACGGCGGCATGGGCCGTCACGGCGGTGGCGCATTCAGCGGCAAGGACTGCACGAAGGTCGACCGTTCTGCGGCCTACGCCGCCCGCTGGGTTGCCAAGAACGTGGTCGCCGCGGGTCTGGCGCATCGCTGCGAGGTGCAGGTGGCCTACGCCATCGGCATGGCCCGCCCCGTGTCCGTCATGGTCGACACGTTCGGCACCGAGTGCGTGCCCGTTGCCGATATCGAGCGCGCCATCGGCGAGGTTTTCGACCTGCGTCCCGGCGCCATCATCGACGACCTGGACCTGCGTCGCCCCATTTACCGCAAGACGGCCGCTTACGGCCACTTCGGCCGCGAGCTTCCCGAGTTCACTTGGGAGGCAACCGACCGTGCGGACGCGCTGCGTAAGGCCTGCGGTCTGGAGTAAGCGTTTTCGGCGTCCTTCGGCAGAAGGGCGCATACGCAGCTGGCCGATGCCGGCAGCCGTACCCGCTGCGAAAGGCGGCGGAACGCGATTTGGATTTAGTAGGGAAAGCCCGCTGAAAGCGAGCGCTGCATAGCCTGGGATTCTGGGTCATGCCTCGCTTGCCGGCGGGCTTTCCTGCGTTTCGGGCTCTGTTGCGCGCCTGCTGCGCGGGTGCGCGCGTGCCTTGCTTCCCGGTCATCCTCGGTTGCGTCATCAATGCTTCGGGGTTGACTGAAAGGGCGGAAGCCTGTACGCAGCAGATTCTCGAAAAAGCGTATATCTGTTCGCTTTTCGACCGGTTTTCGCGAAACGCTGGTATACTGGTGCGCTATGAAACTGGCATCCGTGATCTTGGACATACCCACGCAGGCGCTCGATGCGCCTTATACCTATGCAGTCCCTGAAGAGGGGCTGTTCGCCGCCGCATGCGAAGGCGCCGGAGATTGCGACGATGGCCCGCTCGGGCGCGATTTCACCATCTCGGTGGGTTGCGCGGTGCTGGTGCCGTTCGGTCACCGGCGCGCCGTGGGCTTCGTGGTGTCGCTTGGCGAATATGGGCAACCCGGCGGTCCGCAGTGGCTGCAGGGCGTCGATGCGGGCAAGCTCAAGGCCATCGAGCGTGCCGTCAGCCAGCCGTATTTCGACGAGGAGGGCGCGGCGTGCGCCCAGTGGCTTTCCGAGCGCTATATCGCGCCGCTGTCGGCGTGCGTGCGCCTGTTCACGCCGCCGGGCGGCGTGCCGCGCATGGTGCACGGGCGCGACGGACGCTGGCGCCTTGAGCAGCCCGCGGTCGGTCAGGTGGACGATCGCTGGGTGGTCGCGGGGCCGGCGTTTCAGGAGTTCACGCCCCGAGCGAACGCCGTCAAGCAGGTCGCGGTCATGGAGGCGTTGCGCGGCGGTCAGCTGCGCGTGAGCGAGCTGACCGCTCAGATGGGCCCGGTTTCCTCAACGCTTAAGGCCTTGGAGGCGAAGGGCGCGGTGGTCATCGAGCATCGCCGTCGTATGCGCGGGTTTTCCAAAGATGCGGCGCGTATGGCGCAGCGCGCGGTTTCGGCCGTTGAAGAGGCGGTTGGCCTCGGGGGGGTCGCTGCCGGGGCCGCCGTCGAAAGGGGAGGCGCCAGCCTGCCGGCCGGCAACGGAGGTGCGGCGTGCGCTCCTTCGCCGAAACCGCAGCTCACGCCGGGCCAGGCGCAGGCGCTCGACGCCATTGCCGCCGCCTGCGATGCCGCTGACGGTCACGTGGTGCTTGTGGACGGCGTCACGGGTTCGGGCAAGACCGAGGTGTATCTGCAGGCCATCGAGCGGGTCCTCGCACAGGGTCGCACGGCGTGCGTGCTCGTGCCCGAGATCTCGCTCACCCCGCAGACGGTGGGCCGTTTTCGCGGTCGCTTCGGCGACACCGTGGCGGTCATGCATTCGCGCATGTCGGCGGGCGAACGCTACGATCAATGGGACTTCATCCGCAGCGGCGCGGCCCGCGTGGTGGTGGGCGCGCGCAGCGCGTTGTTCACCCCGCTTGCCAATGTGGGGCTCTATGTCATCGACGAGGAGCACGAGGGCAGCTACAAGCAGGACAGCGCCCCGCGCTACCATGCGCGCGAGGTCGCATGTTGGATGGCCCGGCGCAGCGGTGCGGCGGTGGTGCTCGGCAGCGCCACGCCGTCGATCGAGGCGCTCTACCGGTGCGCGAAGCATCCGCGTTGGACGCAGGTCCGCCTGCCCGAGCGCGCCAACGGCCGACCGATGCCGGCCATCCGCGTGGTGGATATGGCGCGCGAGTTCGCAGAAGGTTCGCGTTCCATGTTCTCCGCGGCCCTTACGCGCGCGTTGCAAGAGGAGCTTTCACAGGGCCGCAAAGCGGTGCTTCTGCTCAACCAGCGCGGTTTCGCGAAGTTTTTGCTGTGCCGTGAATGCGGCTTCGTGCCGAAGTGCCCGCACTGCGACACGTCGCTTACCTATCACGAGCGCGGCAACTTCCTGGCGTGCCATCATTGCGGCTTCCGGCAGGCGTCGCCGCCGGTGTGCCCGGAGTGCTCGAGCCCGTATCTGAAGAAGTTCGGCGCGGGAACGCAGCGCGTTGAAGACGAGCTGCGCTGCGTGCTCGACGCCATGCCAGGTGTGGGGGCGGGCGTGCCCATCATCCGCATGGACGCCGACACCACCGGCGGGAAGGGCGCGCACGAGCGCCTGCTCGAGCAGTTCGCGTCCGCGCAGGCGGCGGTGTTGCTGGGAACGCAGATGATCGCGAAGGGCCTTGACTTCGACGACGTCACCTTGGTGGGCGTCATCAACGCCGACACGCAGCTGCAACTGCCCGACTTCCGCGCCCACGAGCGCACGTTCGACCTGATCGAGCAGGTGGCCGGCCGCGCCGGGCGCGCACAGTTGCCCGGGCGCGTGCTCGTGCAAACCTACGAGGCCGACGCCGCACCCATCCGCGCCGCGGCGCGTTACGACCGCGCGCTGTTCCTGCGCGACGAGCTGCCCAAGCGCAAGATGCTCGGGTACCCGCCCTACGTACGCATGGCTAACGTGCTGGTGTGGGGCGCCCACGAGGCCGATGTGGCGGCGCTCGCCCGCGAACTTGCGGCCGAGCTTGCCGAGCAAGCGCGGGCCTTCGGCGGCGACGGGTGGAGCGTGCTGCCAGCAACCCCGTGCGTGTTGGCGAAGCTGCGCAACACGTATCGCTGGCATGTGGTGGTCAAGTGCCCTGCCGATGCCGACGTGTCCGCGGTGCTGCTGCCGGTGTTCCGCCGCCGCAAGGCTGACAAGTGGGTGAACGTGGCCGTGGACGTCGACCCCGATGACTTGCTCTGACGTGCAGATTATGCTATCTTAATTTGATGCATATTTGCGCCCATTTGCGGAATGGCAATAGGCGCGTTTTTTATCCTGTCGAAAGGAAGAACACGTGGCTCAAGCTTCGAAGAACCAAGCAACTGCTTCCAAGACCGCTAAATCCGCGAAGCAGGCCGTTGCCCCTGCGGTGGTCGAAGAGGTGCTTGAGGACGAGGACGTGCTCGACGCCGACGACGTCGAGCCCGATATGAGCAGCACCGAGGCGGCCTCCGACGAGAAGCCGGAGTCCAACATCAACGAGGACGGCGAGGAGCAGGACCTGCTCGAGGGCATTCCCGAGGAGGAGCTCAAAGCCGCTTCCGACGTGTCGCTGCCCAAGGTGCGTACGAAGAAGACCCGCAGCTCGGTGCGCAAGCGCAACGAGGCCGCCAACGTCACCATGCTCACCGGCGACCCGGTGCGCATGTATCTCAAGGAAATCGGCAAGGTTCCCCTGCTCACCGCCGCAGAGGAGATCGACCTGGCCATGAAGATCGAGGCCGGCGTGGCCGCCGCCGCCGAGCTTGACAAGGCCGAGGAGGAAGGCCGCGAGCTCGAGCGTCGTGAGAAGCGCCGTCTGGGCCGCGTGGAGCAGGTGGGCATCGACGCCAAGCAGCAGCTTATCGAGGCAAACCTGCGTCTGGTCGTGTCCATCGCCAAGCGCTACGTGGGCCGTGGCATGCTCTTCCTGGACCTTATCCAGGAAGGCAATCTGGGCCTGATCCGCGCCGTCGAGAAGTTCGACTACACGAAGGGCTTCAAGTTCTCCACGTATGCAACGTGGTGGATCCGCCAGGCCATCACCCGCGCTATCCCATATCAGGCGCGCACCATCCGTATTCCTGTTCATATGGTCGAGACGATCAACAAGCTCGTGCGCATTCAGCGTCAGCTCCTGCAGTCGCTCGGTCGCGAACCAACCCCCGAAGAGATCGCTGAAGAGATGGGCCTCACGCCCGAGCGCGTTCGTGAGATCCAGAAGATCTCACAGGAACCGGTCAGCCTTGAAACGCCTATCGGCGAAGAGGAAGACTCGCAGTTGGGCGATTTCATCGAAGACGATGCCGCGGTTGTTCCGCCCGATGCAGCCAGCTTCTCCATGCTCCAAGAGCAGCTCGCGAAAACGCTCGAGGGCTTGGCAGAGCGTGAGCGCAAGGTCATCACGCTGCGTTTCGGCCTTGAAGACGGTCATCCGCGCACGCTCGAAGAAGTGGGTCGTGAATTCGGCGTCACGCGTGAGCGCATCCGTCAGATCGAGAGCAAAACGCTCGCGAAACTGCGCCATCCTTCTCGCTCCCAGAAGCTCAAGGATTATCTGGAAGATTAATGGACGCCTCACTCGAGTTTTATGCGGTCTGCCCGGCTGGTTTCGAGCAGATCGTTTCTGAAGAACTGAAGAGCCAAGGTATCAAGCGCATTCGCCCCCTTAAAGGGGGCGTTGCCTTTTTCAGCACCATCGAAGATGCGCTGCGTTCTTGTTTGTGGTTGCGTAGCGCTTCGCGCGTGCTGCTCGTGCTCGCACGCATCGGTTGTGCGAGCGCTGATGAGCTCTACGAACAGACCCGCGCGATTCCCTGGCAGGAGCATATCGGTCCAGATGCTACGATCGTGGTCTCTGCGCACGGGACGAATCGGGAGCTGCGCAACACCCAGTTTTCCGCCATGCGCGTGAAGGATGCGATCTGCGACGAACTGCGTGCGCAAACCGGCAAGCGCCCCGAGGTCTCTAAGCACCGCCCGGATGTGCAGATCAACGTGTCGATCCATGCGAAGAAGGCTACGATCGCGATAGATCTTGCAGGCGAGCCGCTCCACAAGCGCGGGTATCGCCAGGAGGGGGAGAACGTCCAAGCGCCGCTCAAGGAAGCCCTGGCGGCAG
>CALEWN010000309.1 GCA_937925385.1 uncultured Senegalimassilia sp. | reverse complement strand
GCACGCAGGCCGGCACGAGGGGCGAACTCCTGGGCGTTGTAACCGGTGCCCACGACGCGGATGCGATCGGCGGGAAGGTCGAACAGCTCAGCGATCTCGGCCTTCTGCGCCTCGTGCAGCGCCATCACCCCATTGAGCGAGCGCACGGCATCCGTGATGCGGTCTTTCTCCAGGTCATGCTTGCACAGCTGGCGAAGATCGGTGGAGTGGCAAACACCCCAGATCGGACACGGACGCCCCTTCGAATTCGCCGCTTGATCGCCCTGCCCATTCGCAGCCGGTAACCGTTTTTCACCGGACAGGTCCTCAAGCACGTCGCAAGCCGTGGAGCATGCCAGGTACAGGTGGTGGCAAATAATCGCATCGGGCTTGAAGTCGATCACCGCCTGGCGAATGCGCTGCCCGAACGCGCTGCGGAAGGCTTGAACCATCTCCGGGGTCATGTCGCGATATCGCGTGGCCTCGTAGGGCATGACGTCGCTCATGCCGACCACGGGAAAGGGCAGCTCGGGCGTGCGGAAACGCACCGGGAAGAACTCGACGCCGGAAGCGAGTTGCGGCGAGTCGTCCTTATCGATGCCGGCGATAACGGCTACCTGATGCCCGGCGGCGGCCATGGAGGCCACCGTCTCGGCCAGGTACACGCCGCTGCCGGTGCTATCGGGCTTTTGGGCGGAGATGCAGAGGATGCGCATGAAGGTCCTTTCGGGAACTGGAAGCGTTGGGTTCGGAAGCGTCGCGAGAGGCCCTACGACCAGGCGATATCGCGCAACGCGTTCAGGGCGTCGTCGCAATCCTGCAGCGAGTTCATAGCCCCGAAGCTGAAACGCACGACCCCCTGTTGCTGCGTGCCGAGCGCCATATGCATAAGCGGGGCGCAATGGGCACCGGGACGGACGCACACGCCCCATCCCTGCGAGAGCCTGTCGGCTATCTCGCCGGAATCGGCATCGCCGATGTTGATGGCCACGATGCCGCAACGCCTCCCCGATCCGCCGCCGAGCACCCGCACGCCGCGGATGTCCGCCACGCCGTTCAAGAAACGCGCCACCAGTCCCTCGATGTGCGCCTGCACCTCGGCCACGCCGCGCTCGCCCAACCAACGGCACCCCGCCGCAAGGCCCGCCAGCCCGTGCGCATTCGCCGTACCCGCCTCAAGCGCCTCGGGCATGAAACGCGGATGGCGCTCGTCGAAGCTGTGAACGCCCGAACCGCCTTCCACAAGCGGCGCGATGTCGATGCCCGGTCGCACGCACAGCCCGCCGGTACCTTGCGGACCGTACAGGCTTTTATGGCCGGTAAAGCACACGACATCGGCGCCGATACCCGATGCCGAGAACGCCCATGCGCCGGCGGTCTGCGCCGCATCGAGGATGAACAGCGCCCCGGCCTTGTGGGCGGCGGCGGCCATGCGCTCGATGTCGTACACATCGCCGGTGACGTTGGAGGCATGCGTGACCACGACCAGACTAGCGCCGACAAGCGCTCGCTCGTAGGATTCCCAGTCAAGCGAACCATCGGGCAGGATGGCGGCGACGCGCACCTGGCAGCCGCGCTCGTCACGCGCCCGATGGAGCGGGCGCAGCACGGAATTGTGCGAAGCGGCCGTGGTCACCGCGATGCCACCCGCTGGAAGCAGCCCCTCGATGGCGATATTGAGCGCCATGGTGGCGTTCAAGGCGAGCGAAACGCTGCCGGCGCCCCACGCGTCGAGCAAGTCGGAAACCGCCTGACGCGCGCCGAACACCGCCATGCTCGCATCGAGGGCCGCCTGATGCGACCCGCGCCCCGGGCCGCCGAAAGACGTCATGGCCCCGCATACCGCATCGATGACGGCCTGAGGCTTGTGCATGGTGGTGGCCGCATTATCCAGATAGATCATGGCATGAACCCAATCGTTTGAAGGTAATATCGGTTACCGGTTTCCACCGGAATCTTGAGAGTATCATAAAGGCAGATCGACAAAGAC
>CALEWN010000308.1 GCA_937925385.1 uncultured Senegalimassilia sp. | reverse complement strand
ACCCCCAAACGACGCGGCCCGGCGGGTGCGGCGCGGGGGGGGCCGCTTCCGTTTGCGGGTTCGCTATTTCGCGAACTGCGAATAGCCTTCATTGGAGATGAACAGCCGCGTGGCCCTAGGCAGGATCCGTGCGGAAAACGGCGTGGTGAGTCCGGTAGCCTCGCCGTCGTACTGCACCTCCATGGCTGGGTCGGCGTCGATCGTGACTTCTTTGGCGCGGAAGATCTCAAGCGCATCGGTGCGGTCGGGGAACTCTCCATCTCGGTCCAAGATGCCCGCGAACACGGCCGGTATCAGGTCGAACGCGGTTTTCGCCTTCAGCACCACCACGTCGAACTCGCCGTCGCGCGGCTCGTTGTCGTGCGTCACCGTGATATCGAACTGGATTTTGCTGAAGTTCACCAGTAGCACCCCAAGGCCTTCGCTTTGCACTTGCCGGCCGTCTAAGGTGAGCGTGAACTTCGATTGCTGCGGCATGGCGTTGGCCACCGCCGACTGCAGATATGCCATGGGGCCGAGCAGCCGTTTGCCGCGTTGCGCCCCGCGCATGATGACGGCGTCGTAGCCCGCACCGGCCATGATGGAGAAACCGAAGCGCTGCCCGTCGACGCAGATCTCGCCCATGTCGAAGTCCAGTGTTTGCCCGTCGCGCACCATCTTGGCCAGTGCATGGGGCTCGAGCGGGCTTGCAAGGTTGAGGGCCAGCAAGTTGGCCGTGCCCGCCGGGAAGGGCAGCACGGGTATGCCGGTGTTTGCCAGCAGGTAGCATACCGTGGCCACGGTGCCGTCTCCGCCCGCTGCGATCACGGCATCGAAGTCCTTCGCATCTGAGAGCAGGGAGCTCACCGGCGTGGTGCCGTTTGTGCAGCGCATGCAAATATCGTCGCCGTCGGCGGCGAAGCTGCGCATGAAATCATAGATGGCTCCTTCGCCGTATCCCGATGCCAGGTTGTTGATGACAAGCAGTTTCACGGTTTTCCCTTCCGTTGCGGTATTCTTACATCATAAAGCACAACGATATGAACGTGAGGAATTACCGGGTGTATATCGAAGATCAAGAAGCACTGGAGGCGTTCGTCGAGCGAGCACGCCGCTCAAGCGTCCTTGCCATCGACACCGAGTTTTTACGCGAGAAGACCTATTATGCGCGCCTGTGCTTGATCCAGTTCGCCACCGACGACGAGGTGGCGGTGGTCGACCCGTTCGGCATTAAGGACCTGCATGTGCTGGCCCCGCTGCTCGAGGATCCAGGTGTGATGAAGGTGCTGCACTCCGGTGGGCAGGACCTTGAGATCTTGTGGCATGAGGTGGGCGTGCTCCCGCAGCCGCTTTTCGACACGCAGGTTGCCGCGGCACTTTTGGGGCACACGCAGCAGATCGGCTACGGCGCCTTGGTCGGCGCCGAGTGCGGCGTGGCGCTCAAGAAGGTCGATTCCTTCACTGACTGGTCGCGTCGCCCCCTGTCGGAATCCCAGCTGCGCTATGCCGCCGACGACGTCATCTACCTTCCCCGCATGTACGAGCATATGAAGCAGGAATTGGAGCGCCAGGGGCGTCTGCATTGGCTTGACCCTGAATTCGCCGAGATGTGCGATCCCGCTCGCTTCGAATCCGATGAGCGCGAGCGCTATCGCAGGCTCAAGCGCGTCGGCCAGCTATCGCGCAAGCAGCTTGCGGCGGCGCGCGAGGTGGCTGCATGGCGCGAGGTCACGGCGCAGAAACGCAACGTGCCGCGCAAGTGGGTCATCACCGACGAGCAGATCGTCGAGGCGTGCAAGCGCGAGGCCCGGACCATCGACGAGCTGTTCATGGTGCGGGGGCTGTCCGACCGCCTGTCCACGAAGGACGCGCGCGCGGTGGTGTCGCTCATCTCCTCGGCGCTCTCGGCGCCGCCCGACACGTGGCCCGAGCTCGACCGCTGCGGCAAGAGCGAGCCGAACGTGGATGCGGAGCTCGACCTCATGAGCGCGCTCGTGCGCCTGCGCGCCAAGGAGAACGGCGTGGCGTTTCCCACGCTGGCAAGCCATGATGACCTGGTGCGCATGGCCCGCGGCTATCGCCAGGGCATCGACCTGCTGCGCGGATGGCGCCGGGCGCTGGTGGGCGAGGAGCTCATCGAGCTGCTCGAGGGCAAGCTCGTGTTGTCCCTGCACGGCCACGACCTGAAGGTCACGCGCCTGGATGGCGAAGAGTAGGCAGTCGCTTGCGGGATAGGGCGATCAGCCTGCATGGCCGCGCGGGGGTGGTTCGTCTCCGGTAACGGATTGCGAACGTTTCGCGGGAACATTCGTGAAGCCGGCGGCAGGGCGTTTCGCTTCGGTATACTTTCCGTTCGTTAAACCAAGCGCGCGTCTTCCTGGACGCGCCCCGGAGCGCAGGGTATGCGCCGTATGCTTTCGATAGGAGTTGCATCACCCACATGAGTATGAGCTATTTGAGCCTGATCGTCGTCACCATGGTCATCGGCATGGGCGCGTCTTGGTACGTGAACCGCCAGATCAACAAGTATTTGCACGTACCTGCATCCACGCGCGTCACCGGCGCCCAGATGGCCGAGATGATGCTGGCGGCCAACGGCGTCCACGGCGTGCAGGTTTATTGCGGCGGCCCGCAGCAGGACCACTTCGACCCGCGTAACAATTCCATCACCTTGGACCCCGACGCGTTCGGCGGCACTTCCATCACGGCCATTGCCACGGCATGCCACGAGGCCGGGCACGCCATCCAGTTCGCGCAGGGGTACGCGCCCATGAAGATCCGCGGTGCGCTTGTGCCGGCGGTGAACTTCGCGTCCAATGCCTGGGTGTTCCTGCTGATGTTCGGCATCTTCATGCAGCTGTCGGGTCTTACCACGCTTGCCATCATCATGTATGCCGTGGTGGTGTTGTTCCAGCTGGTCACGCTGCCCGTCGAGTTCGATGCGTCGCGCCGCGGCCTCGCGTATCTGAAGACCCAGGGCATCACGCAGGCCGAGCAGGGCGGCGCGTATTCCGTGCTGCGCGCTTGCGCGCTCACCTACGTTGCCGCTGCCTTGACGTCCATCCTGCAGCTGCTGTGGCTGCTGCAGTCCCGTGACGAGTAGCAACGTGGTCTACGGTCGATCATATAACGGCGCCGCAGGGGGATCCCGCGGCGCTTTTGCTAGCTCGGGGGGTTCCGGTGCGCCTGCGCGAAACGCCGAAGAGGCGGCGCGTGCGTGCGCTGCTGCTTTCGGCGCGCGTAAGACGGCGGGCTCGACCGTCTCCTCGCGAAACGAAGGTGCGGCATCTGATGCATCGGCTTCGCGTGCTATGTCGGTATCAGCCGCCATGCAGCTGGCGAAGGGGGCGCTCGAGGGCGTGACGGTGCGCCTGGTCGGCGAGATCTCCGAGCTGTCGAACAAACCCGGGTACAAGGCCGTGTACTTCACGGTCAAGGACAAGTCGGCAAGCCTTCCCTGCATGATGTGGAACAACCGCTTCCGCGCCGCAGGCGTGCAGGTGTCCGTCGGGCAGCTGGTGGAGTTGACGGGCAGGTTCACCCTGTACGCGGCGAAGGGACGCATGAACTTCGACGTGTTCTCGCTCGCGCCGGTGGGAGAGGGCCAGCTGCGATTGCAGGTGGCCAACCTTGCGCGGAAGCTTTCCGCCGAGGGCCTTGCGGACCCCGCGCGAAAGCTGTCCTTGCCCGCCTACCCGCTTACCATCGGCCTGGTCACCAGCCCGCGCGGCGATGCGGTGCACGATGTGCTGCGCACCCTGCGTCGGCGTTTTCCCGTGGCGCGGGTGCTGTTCTCTGGTGTGGCCGTGGAGGGCCCGCAGGCTCCTGCCGGCATCGTCGAAGGCATGCGCGCCGTCGTTCACGCCGGCGCCGAAGTGGTGCTCGTGGTGCGTGGCGGCGGCTCGTATGAGGACCTCATGCCGTTCAACGACGAGTTTCTTGCCCGCATGATCGTCAAATGCCCCGTGCCGGTGGTCACGGGCATCGGGCATGAACCCGACACATCCATCGCCGACATGGTCGCCGACGTGCGCGCCTCGACGCCTACGGCCGCCGCCGAGGCGGTAAGCCCGGCTCGCGAGAACCTTGATGCGCTGTTCCGTGCGCGTCAAGGCAGCCTGGATACATGCGTACAGCGCGCGCTCGAGAGCTGCTCTGCGCAGGTCGGGCGCATTGCTAGCCGACCGGTCTTTTGCGACCCGAACGCATTGCTGTCGGCTTCAGCGCAGGGGGTCGACCTGTATGCCGACAGGCTGACAAGGGCGTTGCCGGCCAGCCTGGACCGCGACCGTGCGCAGGTCGACCGGTTGCGCGAGCGTTTGGGTGCGGCGCTTCCCAATGCCTTGACTTCTGACGCGGCGGCCGTGCAGCGGCAGCGTGAACGCTTGACACGCGCGCTTTCGCAGGTCGTTGCCGTGCCGGCATCGCAAACGCAACGGGCGCGGGAGCGGCTGTTGCGTGCGATGCCTCAGGCATGCGAGCGGGAGCGTGCGGTGCTCGACAACGAGCAGCGGCGTTTGCGCGCGGCGGGCCGTCAGCTGCTCGAGCCGTTCCGCCGGCAAGCGGGTCTTTCGGCAGCGCAGCTTGACGCGCTATCGCCGCTGGCGGTTCTTGGCAGGGGTTATTCCATCGCCCGTGATAGCGGCGGAGGTGTGGTGAAGTCGGTCGAGCAGGCCCAGGCAGGGCAGAAGCTAGATGTGACGGTGTCGGACGGCGTGATTGAATGCGATGTGTGGGGCGTCAGACGTGCTGATGATGGCTTTACAGGGAAGGAATCATGAAATGGGCAATGAGGGTTTGAAACCGGTCGAGGACTTGACCTTTCGCGAGGCCATGGCCGAACTCGACGGCATCGTCGGCGTGCTCGAGTCCAACACGCTCGAGCTTGAGGACAGCCTTGCCAGCTACGAGCGGGGCGTTGCCCTTCTTCGTACGCTTCAAGGTCGCCTGGCAACGGCTCAGCAGAAGGTCGATGTGCTCATGGGCCAGCTTGAGCCGGAGGTGGCGGACGAGCAGCGCGATACCACGCTTTCGTAGCGCCGCTTGCCGACAG
>CALEWN010000307.1 GCA_937925385.1 uncultured Senegalimassilia sp. | reverse complement strand
GCGCACGCGCGGCCACCGCTTCCTGGCCCCCGGCCCGCACGAGGGGGCAACGGCCGCCGACCTGCTTCCCGTGGTGGAGGGCGCCTTCGTGGTGACGAGCGAGCAGGCGCGCGAGCAGCGCATCAGCGCGGGCGTGGCGGAGGCGGAGGCCCGGACGGGCTACCGCGCCGAGCTGCCCGAGAAGACGCTCCTGGAGGTGGTGAACCTCTCCGAGTATCCTACGGTGCTCGTGGGCACGTTCGACGAGGAGTTCCTGCGCGTTCCCGAGGAGATCATCGTCGACGCCATGCTCATGCATCAGCGTTACTTCCCGCTCTACGATGCGGCGGGCAAGCTGACGAACAAGTTCATCATCGTCTCTAACGGCAACCCCGAATGCGCCGCCACCATCATCGACGGCAACGAGCGCGTGGTGCGCGCCCGCCTCGACGACGCGAAGTTCTTCTACGAGGAGGACCTCAAGCACCCGCTCGAGTCCTACATCGAGAAGCTCGACAAGGTGGTGTTCCAGGAATCCCTGGGCACGGTTCGCCAGAAGGCCGAGCGTCTGGAGAAGCTGGCCGGCGCCCTTTCCGCCGACGCGCAGCTTAGCGCCGCCGATGCCGCCGACGCGCAGCGCGCCGCGCGCCTGTGCAAGGCCGACCTGGTCACCAACGCCGTCATCGAGTTCACCAGCGTCCAGGGCGTCATGGGCAGCTACTACGCCGCCGCCTCCGGGGAAACCCCGCAGGTCGCCCAGGCCATCGGCCAGCACTATCAGCCGCGCTTCGCCGGCGATGCGCTGCCCGACACCACGGTGGGCCAGCTGGTCGCCTTGGCCGACAAGCTCGACACCATCTGCGGCCTGTTCGCGGTCGGCCAGGGTCCCACCGGCTCTTCCGACCCGTTCGCGCTGCGCCGTAGCGCCATCGGCATCGTGAACATGCTCGAGGCGGGCCTGGCCATCTCGCTTGCCGCCGCCATCGACGAGTCGCTGGCCAGCTTCGCTGCCCAGGGCGTGGCCTTCGACGCGGCCGCCGTGCGCGCCGAGGTGGTTGACTTCTTCGTCACCCGCACCAAGGTCATGCTGCGCGACGCCGGCATCAACGCCGACACCATCGACGCCGTGCTGGCCGCGGGCGTGGAGGAGCCGGCCGTCATCAGCCAGCGCGCCCATGCGCTCGAGGACGCCCGCGCCAATGACGCCGAAACGTTCGACAACCTGGCAACGGCATACGCCCGCGCGAACAACCTGCGCAAGCCCGAATTGGGCGAAGGCGTGGATGATTCGCTGCTCACCGATCCCGAGCGTGCGCTCGCGTCCGCTGTGGCAACCGCCGAGCAGGCCGTCGCCGCCGCGCTTGCGTCCGACGACTTCGCGGCCGCGCTGTCCCAGCTGGCAGCCCTGCGCGCGCCCATCGACGGCTTCTTCGCCGACGTCATGGTCATGGACGAGGACGCGGCGCTGCGCGACAACCGCTTGCGTCTGCTCAACCGCTTCGTGGCCGTGTTCGCCAACGTCGAGGAACTCAACACCGGGCACATGACGTACGAGGAGCAGGAGGCCTACCTCTCGCTCATCCGCCGCGTGCAGGAGAAGATGGCCGCGCACGGCGTGACCGTCTCCGTCAACCAGTGGCACAGCGTCATGCACGCCGACCTCGGCAAGCAGCTGCTCCCGGAGCAGGACTTCCGCCCGATGGTGGACCCCGAGGGCACGC
>CALEWN010000306.1 GCA_937925385.1 uncultured Senegalimassilia sp. | reverse complement strand
AGGTCGCCTCGCCCGCAATAGTCGCATTCTTGCTGTTCACGTTCTCGGCCATGCCGTCCCTTTCGCGCGCGCCGCAAAAGCGGCGGTTTCGTGTTTCGCGTTCATCCTAGCATCACGGACGTGCGCAACCCCCCAACAGCTGGTATCACCACGGAAGAAGGGGAAGCGCGAGCACAAAACGCCGGCGTTTGTACAAACCCGCAAACTAGGCGGGGACAAAAGCCCAGCACTCGCGTGAGCCCGCAAGTCGGGCGAACGCAAAAGCGGGGCGGGCGCGATCGTTGCGCCCGCCCCGCTTACCTGTTACGAAGCCGTGGTGGAACTTGTGGACCCGCTGGTCGAGGAACCCGACGAGGAACCGCCCGTGGACCCCGTGGAGCCGCTGTTCGACGAGGAGCTTCCCGTCCCCGTGGAGCCACTGGTAGAGGAGCCGTTCGACGAGCTACCGGTGTCGCTTGCGCTGCCGCCGCCGGAGCCGCCGGTTTGCGAACCGGACGTGCTGCCGGAGCTGCTGCCGGTGCCGCCGGTGGTGGAACCCGTCGAGCTGCCGGAGCCGCTCGCGCTGCCCGACTCCGTGCCGCTGGTCGACGACCCGCTGGTGCTGTCGGACCCGGAAGCCGAACTATCCGACGATGCGGTGCCGTCCTGATGCACGGGCGCGGCGGATTCCTTCGTGGAGGTACCTTGTTGGTCCTGCGTGGACTGCTGGGATTTGCCGCTCTGCTTGCCCTTCGTCGTGGAACCGTCGTCGGTTTGCGACGTCGAGGTGCCGGTGAACAGCGGCTCAGTCTTGGTGCCCACGCCTTCGCCCGCCGTCACCAGGTTGATGATGCCTGCGGAAATGGCCACCGCGGCCAGGGCCGATACCACCGACACCGCGATCACACCGCGCTGCATGCGCTGGCGGCGCAAATGCTCGGCACGGCCGCGCAGCACGCCCGTCTCGCCGCTTTCGCGCAGGTCGCGCACGCTGCGGGTGGGGGTTGCGGAAGCGGCCGGTCCACCGTCTGCAGCCAAGTCGCCAGCCGCGGCGGAATCGCCGGACGCGGGCATCGCGCCCATCACGCGTGTCGCAGAGGAGCCGCCTGCGGCTTCCGGCATCACGCGGGTTTCGCCCGCGACTGCGCCGGCGCCCGCCTCATCGAGCGGGTTCAACTCACGCAGCTTGTCGGCGGAAGCCTGCAGAAACTGCTTGTACACCTGCGACGCGACGGTGGACACCACCGAGCCTACCGCCACGCCGATGACCGAGCCAGCGATGCCAATCTTCGACGACAGCAGCATCGACGTCACCGCCGCCAACGCGCCGGCTGCCACCTGCGGCACAGACAAACCCTCGAGCAACCCGCCGAGCCCCTTGCGCTTAGGCGCCTCCTCCGCCCCTGCGGCTTCTGCGACGGCGGCTGCGTTCGCGCCGAACGCAGCATTTGCGCCGTATTCGCCACACGCTCCGGTCGCGACGCTCGCACCTGGGTCCGCAAACGCCCCGTTCGCGCCGGGTACACCGGGTGCGACATTCCCGCCCGGTGCGGCAAACGGCGTGGCTATCCGCTGCGTCGGCGCCGGGCGACCCTGAAGCGGGTACGGTGCTTGAGCTGCCCGCGCGGGCCTGTCGGCACGCAGAGGCATTTGCCGCGTTTCACCCCCCGCCGGCATTCTTGTATCCTTACCCGCGGTTTGCGGGTTTTCCTGCATATGCGCCATGAGCAACCTCCTCATGCTCGCGTTTCCCTGAGCGCGGTTGGCAATCATCGCGCTCGAACCTTATATCAAGCTGAAGGCTACGCGCTTCGTCAACGGCCCGATACCCTTTCAGCGAACTTTCACCGAAGCGATACCGACCCGTCAAACAACAAGCGCCGAATCCGCGCAAAACCAAACGAGGCCGGCACCCCGAAGGAATGCCGGCCTCGCGTCAAGCCGCCTGATCGCGAAATCTCGCGCGGGAACATAGCCTTGCGGCCACGGCAGCTGCGCAATGTCGGGGCTTGGTATGATTGCGGAATCCAGCGCAGGGCTCCGCCGCCCTCACGCGGCCGAGCCCTGCACGGGGGGGGGGAGCCGCCCGCGCAGCCCCGTCGCAACCCCGCGCGGGCGAGCGGCCCCGGCGCCCTTACTCCGCGATCTCGATGTGGGGTTGGGGGGCGTCGGCCAGGTCGCCGACGGTCACGCCGTCCACGTACTTCTCGATGACCTCGTCAAGGCCCGCCCAGAAGCGCACCGTGGTGCACACGCCGGCGCGATGGCACGGCTCGGGGCCGTCGAGCGCCGCGCAGGTCACCGGCACCGTGGTGCCCTCGACCGCGCGCAGCACGTCGCCCGCCAAGATGTCTTGCGGGTCGCGCGCCAGACGGTATCCGCCGCCCTTGCCGCGCACACTTGCCAACAGACCCGCCGATACCATGGGGCGCGCAATCTGCTCCAGATACTTCAGGGACAGCTCCTCGTGTTCGGCCACTTCGCGAAGCGACACCTTCGCCTCGGGCCCCGCTTGCGCGATGCACACCGCCAAGCGCAATGCATATCGTCCCTTCGATGAGATAAGCACGATTCCCCCTTATCGTTTCCAACTACCTTCGCAAAACCACCGAAACGCCTGCCGCGAACCACGCGCGCCACGCCGAACGCACGTGGCATCGCTCGGCACGCCCAACGGGCTCGCCCTCCCGGCGAACCCGCGCGCTCGTCACACGCACGCGCAGCCCAACGCTGCACGTCACGCCAACGCCCACACATTCGCCAGCATGACGACCCCCGGTCATCCGCAGGTTACCCGCATCGTCCGGTGTCGCCCTCTGAACATATAGGTTACACTAGACGTAAAGCATGCGCATTCGCGCTCATTCCGCGGATTGATTCCTCGCAGCAAGCATTTCGCTTGACAAATCCGTACGTCACGTTATCTTAATCCTATCAAACGTATATGAATAAGCAAAGCCTTATTTATAGGAAATGAGAAGGGGAAGAAGATGGCAGACGAGAACATCCTCCTCAACGTGGCAGGCCTTTCGGCCGCCGTGGATGAGAAGGTCATTCTTCACGACGTCGACCTGACCGTGGGCGCTGGAGAGACCCACGTGCTGATGGGCCCGAACGGCGCCGGCAAATCGACGCTGGGCCACGTGGTTATGGGCGATCCCGAGTACACGGTGACCGGCGGCAAAATCACGTTCAACGGACAGGATATCACAGATCTGTCCACCGATAAACGCTCGCATGCGGGCCTTTTCCCGAGCTTCCAGGCGCCGGTGGAGATCCCCGGCGTACCGGTCAGCAGCTTCCTGCGCGCCATCTCCGCAGGCCGCCCGGGGGTTGGCGACATGAAGGGAAAGCAGTTCCGCAAGCATGTCAAGGAGCTGGCCGAGGAGCTGAACATGGACCCGGCCTACCTGGACCGCGAGCTGGGCGTCGGTTTTTCCGGCGGCGAGAAGAAGAAGCTCGAGATGCTGCAGCTGCTGCTGCTCGAGCCGAAACTGGCTTTCCTGGACGAGACCGACTCCGGCCTGGACGTGGACGCGCTGTCCGTCGTCTCGCGCGGCATGGAGGTCTATCGCAAGCGCTGCAACGGCACGCTCGTCATCATCACGCACAACACCCGCATCCTGGAGCATGTGGACGTCAACCGCGTGCACGTCCTGGTCAAGGGCCACATGACGGCCGAGGGCGACGCGTCCATGATCGCAGACATCGACGAGAACGGCTTCGAGCAGTTCGAGCAGGCCGCGGCCGCAGCAACCGAATAAGGGGCAGCCATGGCTAAGCAACGCACCGAGGTAGCGGACATCGACCGCAGCCTCTACGACTTTTCATACGGCGACAGCACCGAGAAGCTCGAGGCGGGCCTGACGCCCGAGATCGTCCGCGAGATCTCGGAGAAGAAGGACGAGCCGGAGTGGATGCTCCAGCACCGCCTGAAGTCGCTGGAGATCTACCGGAGCATGCCCACGTCGGACTGGGGCCCCTCCATCGCCGGCCTTGACATGGACAACATCGTCACCTACGTCAAGCCCAACACCGACCAGAAGTCGGACTGGGACAGCCTGCCCGACGATGTGAAGAACACCTTCGACCGCCTGGGCATCCCCGAGGCCGAGCGCAGCTACCTGGCCGGCGTCGGCGCGCAGTACGACTCCGAGCTCGTCTACCACAACATGCAGGACACCGCTTCCCGCATGGGCATCGTGTACTCCGGCATCGAGGAGGCGCTGCACGACCCGCAGTGGGAGCCGCTCATCCGCGAGAAGTTCATGACGCTCATCCCGCCCACCGACCACAAGTTCGCCGCCCTGCACGGCGCCGTGTGGTCCGGCGGCAGCTTCGTGTACGTGCCGAAGGACACCAAACTCGACTTCCCGCTGCAAAGCTACTTCCGCCTGAACGCGAAAGGCGCGGGCCAGTTCGAGCACACGCTCATCATCGTGGAAGACGGCGCCGACCTGCACTTCATCGAGGGCTGCAGCGCGCCGAAGTACAACGTGGCGAACCTGCACGCGGGCGCTGTGGAGCTGTTCGTCGGCAAGAACGCGCACCTGCGCTACTCGACCATCGAGAACTGGTCGAAGAACATGTACAACCTCAACACCAAGCGCTCCACGTGCGACGAGGGCGGCTCGATCGAGTGGGTGTCCGGCAGCTTCGGCAGCCATGTGGGCTACCTGTACCCCATGTCCATCCTGGCCGGCCGCAAATCCACGTGCACGTTCACGGGCATCACGTTCGCCGGCACGGGTCAGAACCTCGACACCGGCTGCAAGGTGGTGCTGGCCGCACCGGAGACCTCGGCGTCCATCGAGACGAAGTCCATCTCCAAGGGCGGCGGCGTGTCCACGTTCCGCAGCAGCGTGGTGGCCACGCCGAAGGCCGAGAACTCCGCGTGCAGCGTGTCGTGCCAGAGCCTGATGCTCGACGACCACAGCCGCTCCGACACGATCCCGGCCATGGACATCCGCTGCAAGCACGTCGATATCGGACATGAGGCCACCATCGGCCGCATCGGCGACGACAAGGTGTTCTACCTGATGAGCCGCGGTATTTCGGAGGAAGAGGCCCGCACGATGATCGTGAACGGCTTCGCCGACCCCGTTTCCAAGGAGCTGCCGCTCGAGTACGCCGTGGAAATGAACAACCTCATCAAGCTGGAAATGGAAGGGGCGATCGGATAATGGGCGCCGACGTTTTGAGCAACGTGAACGCGATGCCCGCGCCTACCTGGCATCGCCTTGATATGAACGAGACCGCCGTGGAGCTGCCAGAGGGCCTGTCCTTCGCAGCCCAGGCGGAAGTGGAGGCCGCCGCCGAGCTCATCGGCGAAGCGGGCGCCTTCGACGCCGCCGTGGCCGCGCTGCAGGAGCGTGTCGACGCGGCTCGCGCCGCCGGCCCCGCCGACACGCGCGCCATCCTGAAGGCCGTGGACCCCGACGTGGACCCCGCCGACCTTGATATCCCGGCGCTTTCCACCTACGAGCACAAGGCCGTGCGCCAGGAGATGGCGAACAACGTGGCCGAGGCGTTCGAGTGCGGCATGGGCGAGCAGGCCACCGCATGGCTGGCCGAGGCCGCCGGCAAGGGCGCCGCAACCGTGTTCGCGCCGGCCGCCGGCAAGCGCGGCCAGGCCACCGTGCGCATCGCCGGCGTCGACGGCGCCGCCAACGTGGCCTCCATCGACGTGGTGGCCCCCGCGGGCGCTGCGTTCGACCTGACCGTGTCGCTTGACTCCCCCGCCGCCGGCAGCGGCGTGGTGGGCGTGGTGCTGCGCGTGTTCGCCGGCGAGAACGCCCACGTCAACGTCACGTCCGTGCATACGCTCGATAGCACGTGGATGGCGCTCGACGACACGGGCATCGTCTGCGACGAGGGCGCGTTCGTCACCGTTCGCCACCGCATGCTGGGCGCCGGCAAGTCCTACACGGGACTGGCCACCGACCTGCGCGGCGACCTGTCGCGCGTGGACGTGAACACCCGCTACCTGGCCGCCGACCAGGACGTTCGCGACTTCAACTACGTCGTGCGCCATCGCGGCAAGAAGACCCGCTGCAACATCGACGCCAACGGCGCGCTCATGGGCGAGTCGAAGAAGGTCCTGCGCGGCACCATCGACCTGGTGCGCGGCTGCAAAGGCGCCGAGGGCACCGAGCGCGAGACCGTGCTTCTGGTCGACGAGCGCGTGGAGAACAAGACCATCCCCGTCATCCTGTGCGACGAGGACGACGTGGCCGGCAACCATGGCGCCACCATCGGCCACGTTGCCGCCGACCAGCTGTTCTACCTGAAGTGCCGCGGCCTTTCCCAAGAGGCCGCCGAGGGCCTGTTCGCCACGGCGACCCTCGAGGAGACGGCGCTTGCCATCGAAGATGAAACCGTTCGCGCGGGCGTCGGCCGCCTGGCCGGCCGCCTGGGCATTCCCTATCAGGAGGTGGAAGGCTAGCCTATGTCAGCTTCCGCAAATAACGCAGAGCTCGATCGCACGGCATGCGCCGTGGCCGATGCGGCGCATGCCGCCCAGGCCTCGGCCACGGCCGGCGACATCGTGTGCGCCGCCAACATCGCCGAGAACCCCTACAAGCGCGACTTCCCGCTGCTTGCCAACCATCCCGACCTGGTGTTTTTGGACAGCGCCGCCACTGCGCAGCGCCCCGCCGCCGTCCTTGACGCGCAGCGCCGCTTCTACGAGGAGATGAACGCCAACGCCCTGCGCGGCCTGTACCGCCTGTCGGTCGAGGCAACCGAGGCCATCGAGATCGCCCGCCAGCGCGTGGCGAAGTTCATCGGCGCGCCCGACGCGCATGACATCGTGCTCACGCGCAACGCCTCCGAGTCGCTCAACATCGTGGCGAAGGCCTTTGCTCCCGCCGTGCTTAAGCCCGGCGACGAGGTGTGCATCACCATCATGGAGCACCACTCCAACCTCATCCCGTGGCAGCAGGCCTGCCGCGCGGCCGGCGCAAAGCTCGTCTACCTCTACCCCGACGAGAACGGCGTCATCACGCCCGAGGAGATGGACGCCAAGATCGGCCCGAAGACCAAGATCCTGTCCGTTGTGCACGTGTCCAACGTCCTTGGCGTGCAGAACCCCGTCGAGGAGCTGGGCCGCCGCGTGCACGAGCAGGGCGGCTACCTGGTGGTCGACGGCGCGCAGTCCACGCCGCACATCCACGTGGACGTGCAGGCCATCGGCGCCGACTTCTTCGCCTTCTCCGCACACAAGCTGTTCGGCCCGTTCGGCATGGGCGTGCTGTGGGGCCGCGACGAGCTGCTCAACGCCATGCCGCCGTTCCTCACGGGCGGCGAGATGATCGACTCGGTCACCGAGCAGGACGCCACCTGGGCGCCCGTGCCCGAGAAGTTCGAGGCCGGCACGCAGGACGCCGCCGGCATCTACGCCACCGCGGCGGCCATCGCCTACGTGGAGTCGGTGGGCCTCGACGTCATCGCCGCGCGCGAGCAGGCGCTCGTGCGCTACTGCATGGAGGAGATGGCGAAGCTGCCCTACGTCACCATCATCGGCAGCCCCGACCCCGACATGCACCACGGCGTCATCAGCTTCAACGTCGACGGCATCCACCCGCACGACGTGGCCAGCATCCTGGACATGGACCAGGTGGCCATCCGCGCCGGGCACCATTGCGCGCAGCCGCTGCTCACCTGGCTGGGCGTCGAGAACCTTGCCTGCTGCCGCGCCAGCCTGGCGTTCTACAACGACAAGAAGGACGTCGACGCCTTGATCGAGGGCCTCGGCAACGTTTGGAGGACCTTCAATGGCTAACATCTACACTGCCGCGCTCATGGAGCACAACGCGCATCCCGACTACAAGTACGACATGGAAGGCGCCACCGACGAGCACGAGGGCGTGAACCCCAGCTGCGGCGACGAGATGGTGCTGAAGCTGCGCATCGAGGACGGCGTCATCGAGGAGGCCGCGTTCACCGGCCACGGCTGCGCCGTCTCGCAGGCATCCGCCGATATGATGGCCGACCTGGTCACCGGCGAGACCGTGGAGGAGGCGCGCCGTCTGTGCGGCCTGTTCATGAAGATGGTCAAGGGCGAGACGCTTTCCGACGAGGAGAAGGAAGACCTCGACGAGGCGGCCCAGCTGGAAAGCATCAGCCATATGCCCGCGCGCGTGAAATGCGCCGAGCTGGGCTGGCGCACCCTGTCCGAGATCATCGGCGAATAGGAGTGTTTTCCAGCACCGCCGTGATTCCCCATTCAACAAGTAGGGAATTATCCATTTGTCGGTAACATTTTGCCGACAAATGGCTATACTCGCGTTTGTCCTAGTTTTTCGAGCCCCGCCCGGATACCCGGGCGGGGCTCATTTGCGTTTCTGGGACAGCGGACATACCGCAGGCCGAGCACCGCGCGAGCGGGCCCGCGCCGTACCGTCCTCTTCCCCAGCAACGCGCGCACGTTAGAAAGGTTTCACCATGAAAGTCCTCGAGAAGATCAGCGACTTCGCGGGCAAATGGATGGCCATCATCGCGCTTGCGGTCGCCATCATCGCCTTCGTCGCGCCCGCGCCCGTTCATGCGGCGCTGCCCACCAGCTGGGTCAACCCGCTGCTCGGCATCGTCATGTTCGGCATGGGCATGACGCTCAAGCTCGGCGATTTCAAGGTGGTGTTCACCAAGCCTAAGGCCGTGATCACCGGCATCCTGTCCCAGTTCATCATCATGCCGCTGATCGCCTGGGTGCTGTGCCTGGTCTTCCAGCTGCCCACCGAGCTTGCCGTGGGCGTCATGCTTGTCGGCTGCTGCCCCGGCGGCACCTCCTCCAACGTCATGACGTACCTGTCGAAGGGCGATGTGGCGCTGTCCGTCGGCATGACCGCATGCACCACCATCATGGCCCCGGTCGTCACCCCTGCGCTCGTGCTGCTGCTCGCCGGCCAGAGCGTGGACGTCAGCTACGTCAGCATGCTGCTGTCCATCGTGCAGGTGGTGCTCGTGCCCATCGCGCTGGGCTTCGTCATCAACGCCGTTGCGTCCAAGGTGGCCCAGGCCTGC
Organism: uncultured Senegalimassilia sp.; assembly: GCA_937925385.1. Lineage (GTDB taxonomy): Bacteria > Actinomycetota > Coriobacteriia > Coriobacteriales > Eggerthellaceae > Senegalimassilia. The sequence goes on along the minus strand of CALEWN010000306.1, from coordinate 403 downwards.
TCCAAGGTACTGCCGCTCGTCTCCGTCATCGCGATCTCGCTGATCATCATGGCCGTGGTGTCCGCCAACGCCGCCAAGCTGGCGACCGTCGGCGCGCTGATCATCGTGGTGGTCATGCTGCACAACATCTGCGGTTACGCGCTGGGCTATTTCGTGGGCCGCGCGCTCGGCCTGTCGAAGGCGCAGATGCGCACGCTCTCCATCGAGGTGGGCATGCAGAACTCCGGCCTGGCGACCTCGCTTGCCACCATGCACTTCGCTTCCATGCCGCTGGCCGCCGTGCCCGGCGCCGTGTTCAGCGTGTGGCACAACATCTCCGGCGCCATCTACGCCAACATCCTGGCCCGCACCGCCGGCAAGGACGCGAAGGCCGAATAACGCCGCAGCGCTCCGCAAGCGCTTC
>CALEWN010000305.1 GCA_937925385.1 uncultured Senegalimassilia sp. | reverse complement strand
CTACACTCTTTCCCTACACGACGCTCTTCCGATCTCCCGCGGCGATGATGGCGTTGTAGCTCGGCACCAGATACGTGGCCCAGTACACCGCTAGCACCGCGAACAGAACCAACGCGCAGATAGCGGGGATACGCGCCTGCTTCAGGAACTTCGAGCGCAGCGTCTTGCCCCAGGCCAGCAGCGGGCACACCGCAAGGATGGCCAGGTAGACCACGCCCAGCGGACGGGCGATGGCGTTGAACGTGCCCGAGGACACGGTTTGGCCACCGAACGGCAGGAACTCAGGCAGCGCCGAGGACACGGTCAGGTACGCCAGCAACGTGGCGAACACCACCATGATGACGTTGTTGAAATAGTACGCGCCCTCCTTGGACAGCAAGTTCTCCACCTCGTCGGAACCGTCGGCCGCCGGACCGAAGCTCTTCCAGCGAACGACCAGACCCACGATGCCGGCCAACAGCGCCACGACGATGAGCGCGCCGAACAGCACGAGCGACACCGGATCGCCCTCGAAGGCGTGCACGGACTGCACCAGCCCCGAGCGGGAGATGAACGTGCCCACGATGACGAACGCAAACGTGATGCAGGCGCACATGACGCTCCAGCGCTTGAACGCGCCGCGCTGGCGGTACACGGTGAGGCTATGGATAAGCGCCACGCCCACCAGCCACGACAGCAGGCTGGCATTCTCCACGGCGTCCCAGCCCCAGTAGCCGCCCCAGCCGAGCACGACGTAGGCCCACACGGCGCCAAGGCCGATGCCGATGCCCAGGAACAGCCACGAGAACAGGGCGTAACGCTGGCTGCGCACCACCCATTCCCTGGACGGGTCGTTCACGATGAGCGCGGCGATAGCGTAGGCGAACGGGATGGTCAGGCCCGCATAACCCACGAACAAGGTTGGCGGATGGATGGCCATGGCCCAATGCTCGAGCAGGGAGTTCATACCCAGCATGCTGGCCGCATTGGTCAGCGTGCCGTCGGCGTTGTAGTACTTCTGCGGCGTGACCGTGAACGGCATGTTGCTCTCGCTGAACAGCAGCACGCCCACGAACGCCGCCAGCACCAGCTGCGAAACCATAAGGGCCATGGAATCCAGCTTGCGCGGGCTTTTCAGATCGCGGATGGCCACCACGGAGTTGAACACGCTGATAAGCCACGCCCAGAACAGCAGCGAGCCCTCGCGGCCGGCCCACAGGCCGGACAGCTTGAACAGCCAGCCAAGCGCGCCTTCGGCGTTGCTATGCTGCTTGTGCACGTACTCGATGGAGTAGTCGCCCGCGAAGAAGCAGTACACCAGGATGCCGCAGCATACGGTAAGCGCAACCGTGGTCAGGATGGAGGCGATATGCCCGCCCCATGTCAGGGTCTCGCCAAGCGAGCTCTCCCCCTTGCGCCCCAAGATCGCGCCCACCAACAGGCACAGCACCGATACGGCCACGCCGGCGAACGCCACCAGCAGGCCCATAAGGCCGATAGTCGACATACGTGAAACCTCTTCCTAACCCTCGAGCGCCACATCGGTGGCCGTGAACTTGCCCTCGGCGGACAGGCTACCGGTGACCACGAGCGAGCTGCCTTCCGCAACCTCGTCGGACAGCGCGCCGTCGAACGCGACGGGCAGCGTCTTGCCGGAATCGGGATCCGCCAGCACGAAGCGATCGCCCGCGCCGGCGGCCTTGAGGGAACCCTCTTGCACGGCGCCGGAAACCTTCACCGGCTTGTCGACGACCTGGTCGCCGTACTCGAGCAGACGGGAGACGCTCAACGCGCTCGAGGCGTTCTCGTACTTCGAGGGGCATTTCGTCACCAGCTCGGTGGCATGCAGCACGCCGTCGTCGGCGATCTTGCCCGTGCAGATGGCGGTCACGTCGTTGCCGAACGTGGCCGACACGCCCCCCTCGTAGCGGACCTCAAGCTGATCACCGGGGTTTCCGTCCTTATCGTAGATAGCGAACGTGAGCACGTTACCGTTCGTGGCGTAGGAGTTCTCCACCACGTTGCCCGTCACCTGGATCTTCTGGTCCGCATACTTACCCGCAACGGCGTCGGCGACGGTGGCCGACTTCGCGGCCCCGGAGCCACCGACGACGGCCAAGATCACGACCAGCACGATGACGATGATGCCGGTTACCGCCATCATGCGGCGCTTCGTCCTCGTATTCACAGGCCCTCCCTTTTCCTAAGCGTTCCTTTCTTGCTTTCTAACGGTAACCATATCGAAAACAACGGGGGTATTCCATCACCCAGATAGTGTAATTTGCTCGTTAAACCGCTGAATTTACCCGAACAATCGGCACTATCGACCGTTTACCGACATGATGGCCGTCAGGAGAGGGAAGACATCGCGATTAAGGCAACTTCCGCGACACCGTTCGATCGCATCGCGGCGCATACCCCGGAAGGTACGAAAAAGCCCAGGGCGAACGCGCTCGATAAGCGCGCTATCGCCCTGGGCCGTCATCTCGGACCGCGAAGAAATCCCGCTAAAGCGGCCATCCGACCAGCATCCGCTTCCCGCCGCCAGACAAGATATGTCGGCAGCTCCATGCCCTCCCCTTCCGTGAACGGCACCGCCTCCACATCCGGGAACTGCTCGGGATGGCGGGCATCGGACACGACGAGCACCGTCCCTTCCTCCTTATGCAGAAAGCCGCGATGCCGCGTCGCCGACATCTCCAGCGATGCCCAGCGCGGGCACACGCCGCGTCGGGAGAGCAGCTCGAGCACCGTCGCCTTAAGGAAGTTTGAGTCATACGGCTCGGCGAGCAAAGCGCCTTCCAGGTCGGCAAGGACAAGCGCCTTGCGCGAGGCGAGCGCGTGCCCGTGCGACACCAACAGCCGCAACTCGACCGCACCCACGCGCTCCGACACAAGCCCCTCGGCCCCCGGACGCCCCGCCACTACCGCCGCGTCCACCGCGCCGGATTCCAGCTCCGACAAGCACGAGCCGCTGGAAAGAAACGACACATCAAGCGCAACGTGCGGGCAACGGCGCCGGAAACCCCGAAAATCGCGCTCGAGCAGCACGCTGCCGCGCAAAGGCGAGCTGGCCACCGCAACGCGCAATCGGGAAACCCCCGCCGCATTCGACTGCGCACCGTCGCCGCAGATGCGCCGGATATCGTCCATCCCCTCAAGAACCTCTGAGGCGCGATGGAGCACCTGCGCGCCGCGAGCGGTGGGGCGCAGGCGGCGCCCCGTTGGCTCGAACAACACGATATTGAGCTTGTGCTCCATATCATGGACGGATTTCGAAACGGTTTGCGGGGTAACGTACAGCTCCTGCGCAGCAGCGCTGTAGGAACCCGCGCGCGCCGATCTAACGAAACGATCAAGCTGCTCGATGCTTGGACTCATTGCAACCCCCTCGCACAACATACGGGATATCATGGGTAATACCACTAAAACTGCAGGTCATACGCGTACGGAGGCATATGCTACCAAAGCGACCTCAAAAGCAGCGCAT
>CALEWN010000304.1 GCA_937925385.1 uncultured Senegalimassilia sp. | reverse complement strand
ATATGATGCTCGGCGGCCGCTTCGGCAAGAGCGGCGAGACGGTCGTCATCGAGGACCGCCTCTCCTTCCCCGCCGACCATCCGTTCCTCGAGGCCTTCGACCGCCTGAAGAAAATCGCGGGCGACGCCGCCGTGAAGTACACGATCCCGTCTCCGTCGATGCTGCACCTCATCTGCTGCGTGCGCGCCACGGACTATGAGCCGATCGCCGCCTACAAGGACAACGAGGAGCTTCTTCTCGACGACCTCGCACAAACCTGGACCGACGCCATGCTGGCGCTCTACGAGCGCGGCTGCCGCTACCTGCAGCTCGACGACACGAGCTGGGGCGAATTCTGCTCCGCTGAAAAGCGCGCCGCCTACGCCGCCCGCGGCATCGACGTCGACGCCGTGGCCCGCAGCTACGTCGGCGTCCTCAACAGGATCATCGCCGCCAAGCCCGCCGACCTGACGCTCACGATGCACATCTGCCGCGGCAACTTCCGCTCCACGTGGTTCTCCTCGGGCGGCTACGAGCCGGTGGCCGAGGTGCTGTTCGGCGGCGCGAACTACGACGGCTTCTTCCTGGAGTACGATTCCGACCGCTCCGGCGATTTCGCACCGCTAGCGCATATCCGCGACCAGAAGGTGGTATTGGGCCTGGTCACGTCCAAATTCCCCGAGCTGGAGAATGAGGACGACGTAATCGCGCGCATCCATGAGGCAGCGCAGTACGTTCCGCTCGAGCAGCTGCGCCTGTCCACGCAGTGCGGCTTCTCCTCCACCGAGGAGGGCAACGTGCTCACCGAGGATGACCAGTGGGCCAAGATCGCGCTGGTACGCCGCGTCGCCGAGCGCGTCTGGGGCGAATAAGCCGCCAACGCACGCAACCGGACCCGATACGTTGGGCCTGAACAGGCAGCCGCAGCGCAAGGTGCACCTTGACGAGGCCGAACGTTTCTGCAGATAGGCCATGAAATACGCAAGCTTGCATTCGACAAGTCGGGCCCGGAGCAAAGGTTCCGGGCCCGACTTGCCTTAGTATGCGATGCCGCCGGGGCGCTACCAAACCACGAAACCGCAAAGGGCGCCGCCCTACCCCGCAAGCACGCTCTGCCAGTCGATGGGCTGCTCGCCCGCTTCCTCCAAGATGCGATTGACCTGGGAATACGGCCGCGACCCCATGAACGCAGGTAGTGTAGCCGTTGCACGGTTGGCCGAAAGCGGCGAAGGGTGCGTGCTCCTGAGCACATGCTTGTTGGCAAGCGACGCCGCCGCAGGGCCCGCTTCCGCAGCCTTCCAGGCACCATCCACCAAGTCGATGGCGTGCTTGCCCCAGGTCAGGAACACCACCGGCTGCGGCACCTCCAGACAACGGCGCACCACGTGGTCGGTGAGCACCCGCCAGCCCAGCTTGGCATGCGATGCCGCCGCATGCTCGCGCACCGTGAGCGTGGTGTTGAGCAGCAGCACGCCCTGCGCGGCCCACGACGTCAAATCCCCGCTCTCGGGAATGGGACACCCCAGGTCGGCGGCCATTTCCTTGTACATGTTACGAAGACTGGGGGGCAGCTTGCAGCCCGCGGGCACGGAAAACGACAGCCCCATGGCCTGCCCCGGCCCGT
>CALEWN010000303.1 GCA_937925385.1 uncultured Senegalimassilia sp. | reverse complement strand
GCTCTTCCGATCTCGGATTTGCGCTCCCGCGACGAGGAGGAGATAGCCGGCTATCGCGACGTGCTGGCCACCATACACTAGAGCCATGACTTCATTGATGTCACACCGAACGTCATATTGCAGCTTCACCGGCAAATGTACCGGTACACGCCGTCCTCCATGGGCGGGCACTTTAAAGTCGGCGACAACGAGGTGCGCGGCATACGTCCGGACGGCACCGAGTACGTGCGGCTGAAAACCGTTCCCGCAGTGGCCACCGAGGACGCCATGGAGCGTTTATGCTCCGCATATCGCGACGCCGTTGCGAGCGAGTCGATGGACCCGTTGCTTACCTCTCTGACATTCGTGCTCGACTTCACTTGCATCCATCCCTTCAACGATGGCAACGGGCGCATGTCCAGGCTGCTTACCCTGCTTTTGCTGTATAAGGCGGGTTACATGGCTGGCAAGTACGTCTCCATAGAGAAGGAGATCGAGCGCACCAAGGACGCGTACTACGACGCCTTAGCAGCAAGCTCGCAAGGATGGCACGAGGGCCGAAACGACCCCGGCCCGTTCGTGCGCTACATGCTGGGAGCAATCCTTGCTACATACCGCAAGTTCGAGGAACGTGTCTCCGCGGTGGCAGACGCCAGGCTCACCAAAGCCGAGCGCGTCGAGGCGGTGCTACGCGGCTCCGTCGGCAAGGTGACCAAGCGCGACATCGCCGCCGCATGCCCGGACATCAGCCAGACCACCATCGAGCGCGCCTTATCGGATCTGTTAGCAGGCGGTGAAATCGAGAAAGTGGGGGCCGGTCCTGCGACAGGGTACGTCTGGAAAGGATAGCGCAGCTGGATCGTCAAACGGCAAACCCTCTGCACTTCCCCGTCAGGGACATCGCTATGCATTCGCTTTCCATATCGAAAGCGCGATCTGCGGCCTTGAGTATTCGTCGAACTCCTCCTCCGATTCGGTATCGAAGGAGCAGGCAACGCGAACGGGGGCGTCATTGTCGTACACGCAAACGTCCTCGTAGAACGACCCTTGCAGGAACGCCTCTTTGAAATCGGCGGGGATGGCGCACAGTGCGAGCAGCTCGGAATCGGCGACGGAAACGCCCAGGCCGTTGAGCGGGGCATTGAGGACTTGGAAGTCTTGCTCGGCCCGGTTCAGGTTTTCCTCAAGGCTTGCGGCGACATCGACGCCTTCGCAATAATGGATCTCCGTGATCGTCCCGTATTCATCGAGGGTCAAGTAGACGTAAGCCCCGTCCCAGCTAAAGTCGCCTTCTCGCAGATAGCCTATCACGTGGTAGCCGTAATCTTTGTATCTCTCATAGGGGTCATCTGCCGAAACGCGTTCGCACACCGGCGCCAGCGCGCTCTCCGCCATATCGATTTGCTCGGCGGCAAGGGCGATCTTCTCCTGCGTCTCCTGGTTTCCCTGGACGTATTGCGGGACGTATACCGAAACAAGGACCAGAACGGGCACGATCGAGAATGCGACCAATTGCTTTTTGATGTTCGGAACGGGAACGCCGTAGGCTTTGGCCATCGCCTCGGCGTTGTTCGCGCTTTCCGAAAGCACGTCCGCCGCCGTGCTTACCGCGCCGACCGCTCCCGCGACTTGAGCCGCGTCACCGAGAGCCTGCGCTGTCTTGTTGTCGCTGTTCTGCAGCATGCGCCCCGCCGCCTGCATCGCAAGCACGCCGGCAACCTGGGCGGAACGATCGCTTTCGGTCTGCCTTACCGCAAGGCGATTCTGCAGGTCAAGCCATTGCTTTCCACGCATGCCAAACTTTGGGCGAAGCGCGCAGAAGCAGAACACGACAACGCAGAGCGCGATAAGAGCGATCGCGGTATTGAGCCCGGCCGGCTGGAAGCCGTCGTTGTGGAATACCAAGTCATCGATCATTTCCAGCGGCACGATAAGAGCGCACAACACAAAGGACAAGA
>CALEWN010000302.1 GCA_937925385.1 uncultured Senegalimassilia sp. | reverse complement strand
CTACCCGCCAGAGTCTGCATTGCATCTATAAGCATTCGATATGACGCCTAAAAATGCAACAGATTGAATATAGGAGCGAAGATGAGCGAAACCCACGTACGCAAAAACCCTTGCGAAATGAGCATCTGCGCAAACTCGGACAAGGCAAGCGCCCGCAAAAGCCTAAGCGAGCGCATCGCCCAGGCGAACGCCGCCCGCGTAGACGGCGCGTGGAGCACACCGGACGAGCAGCTTGTCGAAGCCGAGCGCAGAACCCCGTTCCAGGTTTGCGACGTGTATTGCGCGCACGCCGAGGAGCTGCTCGCGATCACGGGGCAAATCTCGGCCGCGCTGCCGAGTCGCGCCGCATATCTCGCGCGAACCAACCCGCGAGCGGCGGCACGTCCGGACAACCGCTCGGTCAAGGCGCATACCCAGGTCGGGAACCCCGCGTGCACCTTCGTCTGGGAAATCCGCAATAACAAGGAAGGCGCACTGGCCAAGTCGTCGGACGCGCAATACGCCAAGGCCCTTGACGCCACGGACGCACTGAAGGACCTCTGGGAAGACGAGCCCTGGCTCGACGAACTGCAAATCGCGAAGGCGCTCATCGCGCAAATCGTCCTACTCGACGACGACCTACGCACAAAAGTCCTCAAACGTGCAAACCTCATGGCCAAAGAGTGCGCCGACACCCTCGCCCCGTACCTGCGAGGATGAAAGCGGCAGGCAGGCGGCAAGCGCACTCCAAGCCGAACACCTACTTCCCTACCCACTTCGGCGGGGTCAAAACCGGAAACTTCTCGCAAAGGATCGCGCGGCCCAACGCTAGAATCTAACCGTTCGAACCAAGAAGAGGAGGGCACGTGGCCCAAGATTTCTACAACCTGCTTTACAACGGATACACCGGCGAGTATCAGCTGATGAGCTCGCTGTACCGCAACGGCCTGGACGCGCTTCGCCCGCCCGCTGACATGGGCATCGACGTGGTGTCGCTGAACCTCAAGCAGCAACTTGAGAAGCCGGGCACGCCCCCCGAAACGTTCTTTTTCCAGGTCAAGACGGCGGTGACCACCGTCAGCGAGAACCCGAACCGCCCCGGCGCGTTCGCCGTGGTGGAGTTCAAACTCAAGGACAGCGAGGTGGACCTTCTCGCCCGCTCGCGCGACCGCGCGCTGTTCTGCTACGTGTACAACAGCGAGGCCGGAGCGCTCACCGACGCGTTCGAGGCGCCGTTCATCTGTTTCTGGCTTGACGGCACGCTCATCAAAAAGCTCAACGACGAAGGCGCGTTCTTCCGCAAAAAGGGCGAACCGAAGCTGACGCTGACCTGCCAGCTGCGCAAACCCACGCACGAATACGGCCACTGGTACGCCCTGGTGGTAAATGAGAAGGGTGAAAAAGTCGAGAACGGCTTCCTGGGAATCGTCGGCGGAGAAGGTTCCCCAGCCGACGACTGGGCAGAACACTACAGCGTAGCCGGCTACCTAGAATACGCCCGCTGGGGGCTGTAGGGCGAAAGGGCGAAGCCGCGCGACGACGACCAGCGAGAACAGGGGACGGGGGCGCGTTCACGCACGCAGCACCCATGGCTTGCATTCTGCCGGGCAGGCAGGGCGTAGCCAGCGCACGAGTCATCGGGACGCGCATGGCGAAATGCAACCCAGCCGGCACGAACCCCGCCGAGCCCGCTCGCGACTTCTGGGCGGTTTTGAAGGCGGATTCGGCCAGAAAGGCCACGTAGCTCTAGCATTTCCCCAGGTCAGCGAAGCCGGCGCCGCGCAACACCCGCGAAAAACCGCACAGAAGTCCAGAACCCATGGCAAAATCGGTGCCCATTTCCTGCAAAACCGCTCAGAAGTCGCGGGGTGCGGACGCGCCCCGCCATCATCGCAAGCGCCCCCACTTAGTCTCGTTCGCTCTGCTGCTGCGTTCGCATCCATTCGCGGAGGTACTTGAAGGGCAGCGGCAGCACCGAGGCGTTGCCCAGGCGCGCGATGGGCACGACGAGCGTTTCGAGCAAATCAGCAAAGAACGGATTCTCGCCGTTGACGCTGCGAACGCTCCTGATGACGCAGCCGTTTTCCCGACCTGTCCGGCTTAGGCCATCGAAGTTGCTCACCCAATACAGCAGCGAATCGTCTTCCCGAACGCAATGCATCTTGACGATCGGCTCGTATGTTGTCGCAAGCGCCTCCTTGTCGCGCGGCACGCCGGTCAAAAGGCGCCTTGCGAACCGCTCCTCCAGCCGAGCGTCCACCAACTCTCGAATACGCCGCGCCGGATAGTCTCTATCGATCAGCCTTGCAGCATCAACAACCAACGAATTGAGCTTCGATGCCTTCACCAAAGAATCCTGCATCTCGGAAACCCACTCGCACAGTGCCCGCAACGCAATGTCGATA
>CALEWN010000301.1 GCA_937925385.1 uncultured Senegalimassilia sp. | reverse complement strand
CGCACCCCCAGATTCACCTCGACGTGTGGCATCAGCCAACGGCTACGTGTTTTGAGTCTCTTTTGCTCGGGATATCGGATGCGGCTATTTCATTCGAGAAGCCACGGGGCAGCGCCCTTTGTTCGAAATACCTGGGTGAAAAGGAGCTCAAGGTTCTTTCGTGTCCGGTTGGCCATCGTGTCAGGGGCACCATAACCATTCGTGAACTATTGAGCGGTAGGCTTGCTGTCCCCATCAACTTGTCGCCCTGTCTCAATGCAATCAACCAGTGCCCTGAGGCCCAACTCGTTAATTTCCGCTTTCGTGATGTCGAATATGGAAGCGAGAGACAGATTGAGTTTCTTCAAGGCGGGGGATTGATATTGAGCTTTTCTGGCTCCTCTCTTGCATCAGATGGATCCAACGTGAGCGAATGCTCCATTGAGGGCTCGCGCGACGTAACCTTGCCTATCTATTTTTGCTACCGGCAAAACGCCTGGACGGATCGGCATCAGACGGTATTTCTTCACCTGTTGCGCCATCTCGCTTCTTGAGGTTGCTTGGCTTCGTGCCGTCAAATGAATATTGACGATTTGTAACGTATGGCTGACGGTTTTGCCTTCATGCTTTTTGAGACCTCGGCTTGGATTATCGGCCTTTGGAGGAGGAGTATGAAAAACCGTACGGTTTGGCTGTATATGGCGTTTGTTTTCCTATCGAACTTCAGCACCATCTTGTATTTTCTGACGGTTTACCTTGAGTTCGTCGGATTCTCGATGGTCGCGATTTCTGGCATGATGATTGCGTACCAGGTAAGCAAATTTGCTCTCGAGATTCCTACCGGCTATATCGCCGATAGATTTGGGCGAAAGATAAGTGGCCTGGTGGGTATCGCGGGAATGCTCGGATACTACGCTGCCCTGCTCCTCATACGATCTCCTCTGCTTTTGATAGGTGCGTTTGCCCTCAAGGGTTTTGCCGTCGCATGCGTGAGCGGTTCTATTGAGGCAATCTATATCGATTCCGTCTCCCAAGATCAGCTCGTTAGGCTTAATGTGGTTGAGCGATTCGTCTTTTACGCATCTTATGCTCTTTCCGCGTGTGTGGGCGGCTTCATCTCGTCAGAAGGTGCATATTTCATCGGTCTTTCGGCCGATATCTTTACGATGGTATTGACGTTACTTGTCGTTGCCTGCATTCCCGAAACGAAAGGGAAAGGTAGCGCTGCGGCTTCTATGAGCCAAATTAGCCCGAGGATGATTTGGACTGCCATTGCGGGCAATGGCACGCTTCGCTCGGCGTTCGTCATGGACTGTTCTCAGGCGTTTGCTTTTGTCGCTCTGGAAGATTTTTTCTCACTGCTGCTCGCAGCCCGTGGAATGGGTGCCGTCGCTTCGGGCATGACCATTGCGGTCCAGCTCCTTGTCTCCGCCTCCATAGGGTTTATCGTGCCCAGCGTAATTGCTCATGTCGACAAGAGGCTTTTTGCGCGTATTTGCGGCATCATCCGTCTCATTCTAGCTGCTTTGTTTTTAACCCCTTTTATTCCAGTTGACCTGTTGCCCGTGTTCTATGTGTTGCAGACGGTCGCTTACTCTTTATTTGCTCCAATTAAATACTCAATTTTTCAAAATGCTGCTGATTCTTCGATGCGCTGTTCATTGATTTCGGTTCAAAGCCAGATGGTGGCGGTGGGTGCTGTTCTTTTCTATCTGCTCAACGCTGTGTTGAGCAGCGCTGCGGGCATTCGAGTCGTATTGCTTGTCGCGCTCGGGATTTCTTCTTTGGTGTATATTCCCGCGCTATTTCGTCTTACAAGCCAAAGGACATGAGTATTTAGGCACCGATAACTTATATATCAACGCAATAAACCCGAGCGCGAGGGCGTTTGGGTTTATTATTGAAGCGTATGTAA
>CALEWN010000300.1 GCA_937925385.1 uncultured Senegalimassilia sp. | reverse complement strand
CGATGATGGAGGGGTCGCCGATATGCACGGGCGCGCCGTGCACCTTCGGGATGGCGCCGGAGATCTGCACCGCCTTCACCACCTGGTTATAGGGGATGGGGCGCATGCTGACCACTGTGTTGCCGCTCATGGAGCCGGCCGGCTCGCACGCCAGGTTGGTAAGGTACATGGACACGTTGCGGCCCTGCGTGTTGTGGCGCATCTCGATGCCCGCCTCAATCAGCTCGCTCTCGAAGCTGAACGAGCAGCCGATGATGAACGCCACCAGGTCATCGCGCCAGTAGTCCACCACGTCCTCGACCTCGTCCACCATGACGCCGTCCTTGTAGATGCGGTATCCGGGGAAGTCGGTGGCCACGTCGCAGTCCTTCGCGCAGATGTGCGTCATGCGCTCGCCCACTTCGGTGACTTCCAGGATGGGGCAGGGCTTGGGGTTGCGCTGCGCGAACAGCAGGAAATCATAGGCCTGCTCGCGCGGCAGGATGATCAGGTTCGCCTGCGCGTAACCCGGGCACAGGCCGCTCGTGGGGGCGGCGAACTTGCCTTCGCGGATCAGATGGCGCGCCTCGGCGGGCGTGGCATGGAGCATCTGCTCCCACACCTCGGCATCGACGCCTTCGGGCTTTGCAGGTACCGGCATTTCGATTCCCATAACGCTTCCTTTCGTTGATCCCTACACTTCGCCTGCAAGGAACTGCTCGATGAATCCCGTGTCGGCCAGGCCGGCGCGGAACGTCTCGTTCTCCATGATGGCGTATTGGAAGTCAAGGTTGGTGTTCACGCCTACGACCACCATCTCCTCAAGCGCGGTGCGCATCTTGGCGATGGCCTCGGTGCGGTTGCGGCCCTGCACGATGATCTTGGCGATCATGGAGTCGTAGTACGGCGAGATCTCGAAGCCGTCGTAGGCTGCGGTGTCCACGCGCACGCCGTTGCCGCCGGGCAGGTGCATCTGCGAGATGGTGCCAGGGCTGGGCATGAAGTTCTTCTCGGGCGTTTCGGCGTTGATGCGGCACTCGATGGCATGCCCGCGCAGCACGATGTCGTCCTGGGAAAACGACAGCGGCTCGCCGGCGGCCACGCGGATCATCTCGCCCACCAGGTCGGTGTGCGTGACCATCTCGGTGACGCAGTGCTCCACCTGGATGCGCGTGTTCATCTCCATGAAGTAGTAGTTGCGCTCGGCGTCCATGAGGAACTCGATGGTGCCGGCGGACGTGTAGCCCACGGCGCGCGCGGCCTTCACGGCGTCGTCCATCATGCGGCGGCGCAGGGCCTCGTCGGCGTCCAGCAGCGGGCTGGGGCTTTCCTCGATCATCTTCTGATGGTTGCGCTGCACGCTGCAGTCGCGTTCGCCTAAGGCCACCACGTTGCCGTGGTTGTCGGCGATGATCTGCACCTCCACGTGGCGCGGGTTCTGCACGGCGCGCTCCAGGTACATGGTGTTGTCGCCGAAGGCGTTGACGCTTTCGCGCTGGGCGATGTTGAACATGTCGGCGAAGTCCTCTTCGCTCTCCGACACGCGCATGCCCTTGCCGCCGCCGCCCGACGATGCCTTGATCATGATGGGCCAGCCGATGGTGCGGGCCTGCTCAAGGGCCACGTCCACGTCATGGATGCCCTTCTTCGTGCCGGGCACCACGGGCACGCCGGCGTCCATCATGGTGCGGCGGGCCTGGCTTTTGTTGCCCATGCGGTCGATGACCTCGGGCGTGGGGCCGATGAACACGATGTCGTTGTCGCGGCACAGCTTGGCGAACGTGGAGTTCTCGGACAGGAAGCCGTAGCCGGGGTGGATGGCGTCGGCGCCCGTGCCCTGGGCCGCGGCCAGGATGGCGGTGGTGTTCAGGTACGAATCGCGCGCCGGCGCGGGGCCGATGCACACGGCCTCGTCGGCCAGGTAGGTGTGCAGCGCTTGGCGGTCGGCCGTGGAGTACACGGCAACCGTCTTGATGCCCATGGCGCGGCATGCGCGGATGATGCGCACGGCTATCTCGCCGCGGTTGGCTATGAGGATCTTGTTGAACATGGGGCTCGCCTGCCCTTACGCGTTCGCGCTGGTGGAGATGCGGAACAGCGGCTGGTCGTACTCGACCTGCGTGCCGTTGGCTGCCAGCACCTCGGTGATGATGCCCGGCGCGGGGGCCGTGATCTCGTTCATCATCTTCATGGCCTCCACGATGGCCAGCGTCTGGCCGGTCAGCACCTCCTGGCCCACCTTCACGAACGGGTCCTCGTCGGGGCTGGGGCCGGCGTAGAACGTGCCCACCATGGGGCTGCGGACCACGCTGGCATCATCGTCGCCGGCAACGGGCGCGCTTGCGGCGCCGGCCACCACGCCGCTGGCGTCCTCGCGGGCGTTGAGCAGCTGGCCGACGCGTTCGGCCATAAGGGGCAGGGCGGAGGAGGACAGCGCGCCGGCGGCGGGCTTGCGCTCGAGCTCGATCTCCACCTGGCCGTCCTTGAAGCGCAGGGCCGTCAGATCGCCCTCGTCCATGATGCTGAGGAGGTCGAGGATGTTCTCGCGGCGCTGCTTCATGGCGTCGGCGGTGCCGTTGGTTTCGTTCGTGGTCATGGGGTGCTCCTATCGGTTCGACTCGCTTGCGGGCTGCTCTGCGGGCTGCAAGCGTTGTTGCTCGGTTTTGCTCAGTTCGATCCACAGCTTCTGGCTGCCGGACGCGTGCGCGCGGGCCTGTGCTTCCAGGATGGGCGTGAGCCTTCGCGCCGTCCTTCGCGGCGAGATGCCGCCGTAGCAGGGGCGCTTGACCATCTTGGCAAGCGCATCCATGCGGCGCGCCTCCTGGCGGTACAGGTCCTGCGCCTGCTGGATGGTGACGGGGGCGAAGCGGATGACGCGGCCCGGCGTGCACTGCACCAGCTTTGGCAGGTCGACGCTGCAGACGGTGCCGATCTTGGCGTAGCCGCCGGTGGTCTGGCGGTCGGAGAGCATGATGATGGGGCGGCCGTCGGCGGGGATCTGCACGGCGCCCAGCGCGATGCCGTCCGAGATGATGTCGCTGCCGTTCACCGTCTCGATCTCCGGGCCGTCCAGGCGGAATCCCATGCGGTCGCAGCGGCTGGTGGTGGTGTAGGGTTGGCCGTAGAAGGTGTCAACGCCGTCTTGCGTGAACATGTCCTCCTGCGGGCCGGGCACCACGCGCAGCGTGATCTCGGGGTCGTCGAAGCCGTAGAACGCGTCGTCGCGGTCGACGGTGTGCGAGCCCAGGTTGGGGATGAAGTCGATGTTGCGCGTGCAGAACGGCAGGTAGTCGCCGGTGATGAGCGCACGGCCCTTCCATCCGCCGATGCCGCACTTCAGGTTGGTCGAGCGGCTGCCCATGACCTCGGGCGCGTTGATCGATCCGCCCGCGATGGCCAGGTAGCCGTACATGCCCGTTTTCGGGGCGCCGAAGGCCAGCACGCTGCCGCGGTGCACGGCCAGCGCGGTGTACATGGGCGCGGGGCGGCCGTCGAGCGTGGGACGGAAATCGCCGCCGGTGATGGCGACGTAGGTGCTGGTGGTGAAGCGAAGCGTCGGCCCGGCCAGGCAGAACTCCAGGACGGGGGCGTCGGGATCGTTGTCGACCAGCAGGTTCGCCGTGTGCAGCGCGCGGGTGTCCATGACGCCCGACGGGCTGAAGCCGCTGCCCAGATAGCCGGTGCGGCCCCGGTCCTGCACGGTGGTCAGGATGCCGGGCTTGATGGCGGTGACTCCCATGCTAGGCCTCCTCTACGATAACGTCGCACTCATAGCCGCCTGCGGCGATCTGCGCCTCGATGGCGTCGTACTGCTTCTGCGTGATGGGCTGGAAGCGAAGGTACTCGCCGGCGCGGTACAGGATAGGCTGGGCGCGCTCGGGGTCGTACGGGCGCACGGGGCTGCGGCCGATGATCTGCCAGCCTCCGGGGCTTGCCAGCGGGTAGATGCCCGTCTGCGCGCCGCCGATGCCCACGCTGCCCGCGGGGATCTCGGTGCGGGGCACGGAAAGGCGCGGCGTGTGCAGCCGCGGGTCCAGGCCGCCCAGGTAGGCGAAGCCGGGCAGGAAGCCCAGCATGTCGATGAGGTAGTCGTGCCCGCAGTGCAGGCTGATGACCTCCTGCTCGGACATGCCGGCGTGGCGCATCACGGTGGGCATGTCGGGGCCGAATTCCCCGCCGTAGCAGACGGGGATGACCACGATGCGCTTCACGCCCCCTTCGGCGGCGGTCAGGTTGCGCAGCTTGCCCTGCACGCGCTGGCACAGCTCGTCGTAGCCGATGACGCACGGGTCGTAGGTGACCATGAGCGAGCAGAACGTGGGCACCAGCTCGGTGATCCCGGGAACGGGGTCGTCGGTGAGCGTTTGCGCGGCAACGCGGATCATGCCGCTGGTTTGCGGCGATATGGTTTTGGCGAACTCCAAGTTGATAGCGGAGTCGCCAGCGATGGTGATATTGAATCCAGCCACTGTTCCCCTATGCTTTCGGATTGCGTACCTGCCTATGGTAGATGATGTTCCCCCTCATGCTAAGGCAATTAGCCGCAAAAAGGCATTTTGGTAATATACTTGCAACCTATTTCATGGATAACGATGGAGCCGCGGAAACGCGGCAAAAGGCGTGGCTGCGCGGGTGGGTATTCCGGTTTGCGGGAAGGTCGGTCCTGCAACGCTGGAGCGCCTGCGGCAACGAAGCGCTCGGGCGTCGTTTCGCAGATCGCGCGGCTTCGAAGCGCGTGAGGCATCGGAACGTCCGCGGCGTCGTCTCGCCGATTGCAAGATAACGGGAGCGAGGGTCTCTGTTGGTTAAGAACGTCATATTCCTGGCGGTGTTCCTGTTCGGCTACACCGTGCAGGCCATCACCGGTTTCGCCGGCAACATCTTCTGCATGCCGGTGGGCACGCTCACGTTGGGGCTGCAAAGCTCGGTTTCCATCTTGAACGCCACGGGCTTTCTGGCCTGCACGGTGCTGGCGGCGCTCAACTTCCGTAGCATCCATTGGCGCGAGCTCGGCAAGATCGTGGGCGTCATGCTGCCGTTCGTGGCGCTGGGCGCCTGGCTCGACTCCGTGGTGCCGCTGCATGCGTTGCTGAAGATATACGGCTTGGTCATCCTTGCTGTGGGCATCAAGAACCTCGTGCAGCGCAAGCAGTCGTTCCTGCCCGAGTGGGCTCTGTGGGGCGTGCTGGCGGCGGCGGGCCTGATCCAGGGCATGTTCGTCTCGGGCGGCGCGCTGCTGGTCATCTACGCGGTGCAGAAGCTCACGGACAAGGAGCAGTTCCGCGCCACGCTGTCGGCGGTATGGTCCATCCTCAACCTGCTGTACGCCGGCGTGCAGCTGTACCAGGGGCACTTCACGCACGAAGTGTGGATCATGGTGCTGTGCTGCATCCCGCTCATCGTGCTGGCCACGGTGGTGGGCGGCAAGCTTGCCAAGCGTATCAGCCAGGAGCGCTTCCTGAAGCTGACGTACGTGTTGCTGCTGGTCATTGGCACCGTTTTGCTGATTACGTCGTAGCTTCGTATCTCGAAACGAAAAGCGGGGGCCGATGGCCCCCGCTTTTACGTTCGTGCTTGTTTTGCCAGCCGTTTCGTGCGGTTAGTCCTGCTTGACCACCAGCACGTCGCAGCGGACGTTGCGGATGAGGTACGTGGAAACACTGCCCACGAACACGTACTTGATGTTGCTCAGGCCGCGCTCGCCGCAGATGACCAGGTCGGGCTCGGTGGGCTCGATGAGCTGCTTCTGCAGCGTGTCGGTGATGCGGCCGGCGCGGACGATCAGCTGCACGGAGGGGATGTCGGCGTTGTTGCGGGCCTTCTCCAGCAGGTCGGCAAGGTCGGTCTCGATGCGGATCTTGCCCTCGTTGCACAGAAGCTCGAAGTCGACGCCCGAGGCCTCATAGGGCACGGAATCGATGACGTGACCGAACGTGAGCTCTGCATGCTCTTCCTCCGCCAGGGCGATGGCGCGCTCCATGACCGCTCGCTGAGTGGATGCGCCGTCGAGTGCTGCGAAGATGCGCTTGTAACCGAAAGCCATGATAACCCCTTTCGTTGTGCGCGGCGCTTGGGCGCCTGCGCGGATGTTTTCAGGTCGGCTCGAGCGTGTGCCACGAGATCACGCGCCCGTGTTCTGCGGTTATTGTACCGCAATGTGCGCCCGCCGGCGGTGACGGTTTGCTTTCGGCGCAAGGTGTTGCCCGAGGGTTTCCCGGCGGGGAAGCGGTCTGCACGCGAATGGTCGAGCGTGCAGGCGGGCGGCGGCGCACGGGCGCCCGATCCGCATGCTCGGCGAGCGCTGGCTGGGCTGGTTGCGCACGGCTTCCCCGGCAGCCCTTGCCGGCGCTTCCTTAAATGCGGTTTTCATGCTCCGGCTAACTTTGTTGGTCGCCGTGCGGGCGGCAATGCGGTGCGAAAGTGCTAATCTGAACGGCGAGCTTATCATCGTGCGCTATACGCACCGGCATGCAAGGAGCACCTTATGATCGACGAAAGAATGTACAACCTGGGAAACGAGCCCTCCGCGATCCGCGAGCTGTTCGCCTATGGTTTGAAGCGCAAGGCCGAGATCGGCAACGACAAGGTGTTCGATTACTCCATCGGCAACCCCAGCGTGCCTGCGCCGCAGAAGGTGGCCGACACCATCGAGGAGCTCATGGAGCTGCCGCCGGTCGAGCTGCATGCGTATTCGCCTGCTGCCGGCATCCCCGCCGTCCGTCAGACCATCGCCGATAGCATCGCCCGCCGCTACGGCATCCCTGCGAAGGCGGGTCGCGTGTATATGACGGTGGGCGCCGCCGCATCCATCGCCATCAGCCTGGGCGCCGTCACCAACGCCGGCGACGAGGTCATCGTCCCCAGCCCGTACTTCGCCGAGTACAAGGTGTGGATCGAGACCATGGGCTGCTCCATCGTCGAGGTCCCCACGCAGGTTCCCAGCTTCCAGCTTGACGTAGAGGCCATGGGCGCCGCCATCAACGAGAAGACCGCGGCCGTCATCATCAACTCGCCGAACAACCCGGTGGGCGCGGTGTATGCGCGCGAGAACCTGGAGGCGCTGGCC
>CALEWN010000299.1 GCA_937925385.1 uncultured Senegalimassilia sp. | reverse complement strand
GATGTCGGAATGTGTTTGATGATTTGATACGGGATGGTGACGAGATGACCGGAAATGGAACCGCAGGACGTCAGCGCCTCCTAATCGTCGACGGCTTCAACGTGTTGCGTTCGGGATCGCGTTACCAAGAGGCGTTCGCGCATCCCGACTATACCGATGATGCGTTCAATACGGCGCGCGAGCGTCTGATCAACGACGTCATCAACTTCGCCGGCCGTGAATACAAGGCCGTCATCGTGTTCGACGGCGGCGACAACCAGTTCTCAACCGGCGAAGTGGAGACCATCGGCGGTGTGCGCATCATGTTCAGCCCCGCCGGCACCTCGGCGGACAAGGTCATTGAGAAGCTGGCCCACGACGCGCGCGTGCGCAACGTGGAAACCATGGTGGTCACCTCCGACGCCACCATCCAGGACACCGTGTTCGGCGGCGGCATCGACCGCATGTCGGCAAACGGGTTCTCGCGCGAGGTGGGCATGTACTACGAGGACGTGCACCTCGACGAAACGCCGAAGGTGGCGCTCAAGCGCACGCTCGGTGACCGGATTAAACCGGACGTCCTGGAAAAGCTCAAAGCCATGCGCGACGGCGCATAACGACTTTCCCAACTAGCTGACCAAGGGATTCGCGAAACAAAGGGCCTTGCCCGAACCGCGCTCGAATCACGGGCGAAGTTCAGGCAAGGCACCTTTGTTTTGGATGTCTGTCGTTTAGAACGCTGGGCGTATTCATAACGCCAACCTGGTTATCACCGTTGCTGTATGCGGTCGCCCTTTAACAGGCGGGCGTCCTTGAATCGATCTCACCCCTATAGTTCTGGATGGTTTTGCAGGTTTTGGGGCCATTTTTTGCCATGAGTTCCGGGTTCTGGGTGGTTTTAACCCTTAGATTTACGGTTGCGTCGACAAAACCCCAGGTCAGCATTGCTTCAAAGTGCACTTTAACCTGCAAAACCGCCCAGAAGATTCTGTTCGGCATTTGGCATCAGCAAATCATTCGCATTGGGAGATCAGCCAAGTGGTTCCCGAAACATGGGCGAACCCGGGCGCGTCCGCGAACGAAAACGCCCCCTTCGTGGCGCTTTCTTATTCCTTTGTGCTGTCCAGGTGCTCTTTTGCCAGGTAGATGGGGCGGCGCTTGTTCTCGATGTAGTCGCGGCCCAGATACTCGCCGATCACTCCCAGTACCGCCAGCTGCAGGCCGCCGAACAGCAGGATCAGGCATGCCAGCGTGGGGTAGCCCGGGGCGTCCGTTCCGTACAGCAGGTACTCGGCCAGTACCGACAGCAGGTATATCACCGCCGCAATGGAGCAGAGGCTGCCAAGCCATACCGCGATTTTGAGCGGCCAGGTGGTGAACCCGAAGATGCCCGTGGCAGCGTAGCGGAACAGCTTCTTGAACGACCATTTGCTGGTGCCGGCGGCGCGCTGCTCGGCCTCGTAGGGGATCTCGAGCGTGTTGAAGCCGATCCAGGCGAACAGGCCCTTGCTGAAGCGCTCGCGCTCGGGCAGCGCGAGCAGCGCATCGCGCACGGAGCGGCGGAACACGCGGAAATCGCTGACGTTTGCGGGGATGGAGATGTCGTCGGCCATGCCGTTGAACGTGCGGTAGAACGCGCGCTTGAACAGTTTCAGCACGAAGCCTTCCTTGCGGTCGACCTGGCACGCAGCCACGCAATCGACGTCGGCGTTCTCCATGAGCAGGCGGTACATGCGCAGCGCGTCGTGGGGCGTTTGCTGCATGTCGGCGTCGATAAGGCAGATGTTATTGCCGCGCGCTGCCTGCATGCCTGCGTACAGCGCCGATTCCTTGCCGAAGTTGCGCGAGAAGTCGATGGCCTGCACGGCGTGCTTCCCACGTGCGGACTCCACCACGCGCCGCAAAAGCTGCGCGGTGCCGTCCTGGCTGCCGTCGTTCACGAACACGATTTCGACGCCCACACCCGCTTGTTCAAGGCACTCGGTGGCCGTTTTGTAGAACAGCGGGATGTTATCCGCCTCGTTGTAGCAGGGGACCACCAGCGTCAGGTCGTACAGGGCATCGCTCATGTGTTCGTTCCAATCTAGCGTTGTCGTCGCTTCCCTTATGCCGGGTGCGGCGTCGTTTTGCAAGGCGTACCCGAGCTAACCGCTCGATTATTTGCCATCATGCGACATGCTACGCCTGCGCGCCGCTATGCGCCATACGGCGAACAGTGTAACGGACGCAATGCCCACAACCGCGCCAGGGACAAGTCCGGGCGTGAAGTAGCGCAGCTCGATGACGTTGTCACCGGTTTGCACCGGTATCCCCATCAGCCCGTCGTAGGCCGTCTGCAGCTCGACGGGTTGGCCGTTGACCGTGGCGGTCCAGCCGTCCTCGTAGGGCTGGCTGACTACGAGCGTTTCGTCCTGCGCGGCGGCGAACGTGGCTGCGATTCGCCCGTTTTCGTACGTGGTCAGCACAAATCCGGCGGAATCAACGCGCGACAGCTGGTTTTGCAGGTCGTTCAGATCAAGCACCTGGGCCTTGACCACCGCTTCGGCACTTGGCTGGTACAGGGCTTCGTCAACGGTGGTCGTGGAGCCGTCATCGTGGAAGGCGACCTGCGCCGTGTTGGCGGGCGTCAGCTTCACAGTGACCGTTTGACCTGCGGAAACGGTGCCAGCGTACACGATGTTGCAGGACCCGCGCCGTCCGATGGTCTGCATCTCGGCGCCATCGACGCTCAAGCTGCAGGCGATGCCGCCCTCGTAGTAGATATCGTCCAGGTACAAGGTGGGGAAGAACAGCAGCAGCGGCCCGTCGGTTCGCGTCGTGATGGCGAACTGCCTGCTGGCGTCGGCGCCGTCGGCGGCGGCGCCAGCGGAGCTGTTTGCGTCCGCGTTCCCGTCGGCAGCTGCGTTCGCGCCGGCGGTCTCGGACTCGTCCGCATCGCGTACATCCGGGGCGGTGAACAGGTCATCGGCAGCGTTCTCGTCAAGCCCGGCCGCGTCGGCGAGCATGGCCGCCTGGTTCGCGAAGGGGTCATCGCCCCAGCTTACCTGGGTGGTTCCCGTGGTTCCCCAGCCAAGCGGCAGCGCAAGCTGGTTGCGCCAGGCGCGCCAGCTGCCGCGCGGCACGGCGGAGTCGTCGGCCTGCGCAGCCGCCGGCTGCCCGTTTTCGATGATGTTGGTGACGCCGAGCAGCGCATCGGCGACGGTGTTCGGGCTCATATAGTAGGTGCCGAACGGCGTGACCTTGCTGTAGCCCAGGTTGCGCAGCAGCTCTTGGATGCGCGATTCCTGCGTGGAGGAGTAGTGGTCGAAGGTGCTGTACGCCAGCATGAGCGCCATGTTGTCCGGGCCGTTGTCCTTGCCGCCGCCCTTCCCGCCATTGCTCCAGTAGGCGCTGGTGTTGCCCACGCGCACGAAGCCGTCCTGCCCCGCGCTGAGCGTGGAGTACGTGTCCTCAAGGCTGGTCAGGTCCTCGGCATAGCTGCTGACGGAATAGATGCATTTCCTTAGCTGCGCTTGGGCGTCGAAGGCCTGCTCGCCCACGAACGCCGCTACCAGAAGCGCGCACAGCGCGCAGGTCGCGGCTTTGGGCGCAGCGGCACGCTTGGCCGCGGTGTGCGTCTGCTCATCGCCCTCGGTCGCCTTCCCGGCAAGCGCCAAGGCGGCTATCAGTACGGTGAAGCCTGCTAGCAAAAGGCACTCAAGGATGACAAGCTCGTCTTTCTGCGGCAGTGCATGCTTCACGAACCGCAGAAACGCCGCGGATACGGCAAAGGCGGCTAGCACGATGCCGCCGCCGACGGCCGCGCGCACGCCGGCGGTTCGCGCAGGCATGCGGCGCAGCGCAAGCAGGCTTTCGGCTGCCAGCATGACCAGCACCAGCAGGATGGCGAACCCGTTGCGGTTGGTGTACGAGCTTTCGGGCACGAACCCGGCCCAAATGGTGGTAAGCGCTGGCAGGACAAGGCTTGCAAGCATGAAGCCGGCGAACGCGCCGCCCGCCACGCGATCGCGCACGGCGATGGCCTTGTTGGCGAAAAACGTGCCCGCGCCCACAAGAGCGAACGCCGAAATCACCATGGCGGGTCGGCTGGCCTGCGTGGTGATGCCGGGCGTGGTACCGATGCAGAACAGATCGGGTAAGCTTAGGGGGTTGCGGGCGAAAAGCTCTCCTTCGAGAATAGCCGAAAGCCCTGCGTGCGCGCCCTTGCCGCCCAAAAGCGACAGCGCCGTGGGCAGCAGCACCGCTATCCCGGCGCCCACGGCAAGCGCCATGGTGGCGGCGAAGCGCACGCAGCATCGCAGGCGCCGCCCGCGCAGCTCGGCGCGGCGCGCCAGCTCGTACAGGAAGTACAGCACGCACAACAGGCACACCATATATCCCGTGTACCAGTTGAACCAGATGGCGCCCGCCGCCGCGGCGAACAGGCCGGCGCATACGCGGCGCTGCACAAGGCGCCATACGCCCAGCAGCGCGCACGGCGCCATGATCACGCCGTCAAGCCACATGATGTTGCTGGCGTAGCCTAAAACATAGGAGGAAAGCGCATAGGCGCAGGACAGCAGCACCAGCGCCCCCTGGCTCGTCGCCGGCGCCGCCGCGGCCAGGGCGCGCGCCTCGCGCCAGGTGGCCGCCTCGGGGGCCAGAAAGCGCCCGCGCAGAAAGCCCAGGCACGCCGCCGCGCAGGCCGGTATCTTCAGCAGCGTAAGCCACGAGAGCAGCTGCGGCACGGTTTCGGGTGTGAAAAACCACGCTAGCAGATTGAAGGGGCTCGACAGATAATAGGTGAACAGGCTGAACATGCCGCCGCCAAGACCGGCGGCGTTGCTGTACAGCAGGTTGCCTTCCCCGTGCATCACCTGGATGAGCCACCCGAAGTAATCGGCGTATTGCACCGGCATGTCGTGCACCATCACCGACACGTCGCCGAACGGGTAGATGCCCAGCAGGGCGAACGTGACAAGCAGTATGGCGAACGGGATGGCAAGGGCGGAGGCGTAGCATATGGCAGGCGACGCCCACGCGCGGAGCGCGGGACGCCGGGCCTTATCGGCGTTGCGAGCGATGTCCATAGAAGGAAAGGGTCCTTTCGGGTAGCGGCCCTTCGAGGGGCCGCAGTCGATACTACTTGGAGTCAAGTCGGGGAACAACCCCAAGCAGGCGGATACCATATAAGGCGAAGCGCGGGCAGCGCTTGGCTGCCGCCTACGGGAATCGCCCTTGCCGCTCCGCGTCGGCGATTCTCCGCCGGCGAAGGCATCACCGCGACCGCGGTGGGACGCAGGCTGCCGGCGCCGCCGGAATCGGCATCGCCGACGCCCCATGCCGCCTGCCGTGCTAGAATGCCTTCCGCACGAGAAAAGTCATATCTGCGTTTCCCCAGGTGAGGCGGCGAAAACCAACAAATTTCCACAGCTCGTGAAAAAATTCCTTGACGGGCTTGACATTTCGTCGTATTCTAGCAAATTGCAACTTTTTCGCAGTTTTGCGGATGCACCTGAAGGAGGAAAAGCCTCGTGGCCCAAGACAAAAATGCTGGTCAGACAGTACTTTATCGCAATCGCCGCTCGTTTGCGAAGATTCCTGACGTCATGGACGTGCCCAACCTCATCGCCATTCAAACGGATAGTTTCAAATGGTTCATGAGCGAAGGTCTCGACCAGGCGTTCCAGGACATCGCTCCGATCGAGAACAACACGAAGGATATGTGCGTCGAGTTCGGCGACCATCGCTTCGGCGCTCCGAAGTACACCGTCGACGAGTGCAAGGAAAAGGACGTCAGCTATCAGGCGCCCCTGTACGTCGAGATCCGTTACATCAACCGTGAGACGGGCGAGATCAAGGAGCAGGAGGTGTTCATGGGCGACTTCCCGCTCATGACCAACCGCGGCACCTTCATCATCAACGGCACCGAGCGCGTCGTGGTGTCCCAGCTCGTTCGTTCCCCGGGCGTGTACTTCGGCTCCGAGCGTGACAAGGCATCCGACAAAACGCTGTATAACGCCAAGATCATCCCCAGCCGCGGTGCATGGCTGGAGTTCGAGACCGACAAGCGCGACATCCTGTCCGTGCGCATCGACCGCAAGCGCAAGCAGCCCGCAACGCTGCTCGTCCGCGCCCTTGGTTTGGCCGAGACCCGCGAGGAGATCATCGACCTGCTCGGCAGCGATGAGATGGTCCTGCGCACCCTCGACCGCGACCCCGCCACCACCAAGGAGGAGTCGCTCATCGAGCTGTACAAGCGCTTCCGTCCCGGCGAGCCGCCCACCATCGACTCCGCCCGCACGCTGCTCGAGGGCCTGTTCTTCAACCCGCAGCGCTATGACCTGGCGAAAGTCGGCCGTTACAAGATCAATAAGAAGCTTGGCTTCGATCAGGAGGAGGCAACCTGCTCCACGCTGACCGAGGAAGACGTCACCAAGACCATGCAGTACATCATCGGCCTGCATGCCGGTGCCGAGGGCGTCAAGGTCGACGACATCGACCACTTTGGCAACCGCCGCATCCGCACGGTCGGCGAGCTGATCCAGAACCAGTTCCGCATCGGCCTGTCCCGTATGGAGCGCGTGGTGCGCGAGCGCATGAGCATGCAGGAGCCCGACGAGATCACCCCGCAGTCGCTCGTGAACATCCGCCCGATCGTGGCGGCCATCAAGGAGTTCTTCGGCTCCTCCCAGCTGTCCCAGTTCATGGACCAGGCCAACCTTGCCGCAGGCATCACGCACAAGCGCCGTCTGTCCGCACTGGGCCCGGGCGGCCTGTCCCGTGAGCGTGCAGGCTTCGAGGTCCGCGACGTCCACAACTCCCATTACGGCCGCATGTGCCCCATCGAGACGCCTGAAGGCCCGAACATCGGCCTTATCGGCTCGCTGGCAACCTTCGGCCGCATCAACCCCTACGGCTTCATCGAGACCCCGTACCGTCGCGTCGTCGACGGCAAGGTGACCGACGACATCGACTACCTGACGGCCGACGAGGAAGAGAACCACACGATCGCCCAGGCCAACGAGAAGTTCAACCTGGAAACGCGCGAGTTCGGCACCGTCGACGAGGACGGCAACTTCGTGAAGGCCTCCCGCGTGCTCTGCCGTACCAAGGACGCCGACGGCGTCTTCGGCGAGCCTGGCGAGGTGCTGCCCGAGCAGGTCGACTACATGGACGTTTCTCCGCGTCAGATGACGTCGGTCGCAACGTCGCTCATCCCGTTCCTCGAGCACGACGACGCAAACCGCGCTCTCATGGGCTCGAACATGCAGCGTCAGGCCGTGCCGCTGCTCAAGCCGCACGCCCCGCTCGTAGGCACCGGCATGGAGCACCGCATCGCGGTCGACTCCGGCGAGATCCTCATCGCGCAGAACCCCGGCGTGGTCGACTACGTCGACGGCCAGACCATCATCGTGCTCAACAACGATGGCGAGTACGATGAGTACCTGGTTCCGAAGTTCCAGCGCTCCAACCAGTCCGGCTGCATGAACCATCGCCCCATCGTCCGCAAGGGCGACGAGGTGGCTGCCGGCGACGTGCTGGCAGACGGCCCGTCCTGCGACGGCGGCGAGCTGGCGCTGGGCCAGAACCTCATGGTCGCGTACATGCCCTGGGAAGGCTACAACTACGAGGACGCTATCATCGTGTCCGAGCGCGTGGTGTCCGAGGACCTGCTGACCTCCATCCACATCAGCGAGTACGAGCTTGACGCCCGTGACACGAAGCTGGGCCCGGAGGAGATCACCCGCGAGATCCCGAACATCTCCGACGACATGATCGGCGACCTGGATGCCGACGGCATCATCCGCGTGGGCGCCGAGGTGTTCCCGGGAGACGTGCTGGTGGGCAAGGTCACCCCGAAGGGCGAGACCGAGCTCACCGCCGAGGAGCGCTTGCTTCGCGCCATCTTCGGCGA
>CALEWN010000298.1 GCA_937925385.1 uncultured Senegalimassilia sp. | reverse complement strand
TGGTGCAGGCATGCCGCGACGCGGGCGTGAACGCCGAGATGGACCACCAGCACCGCAGCCTGAAAAGCCAGTTCAAGCTGGCCGACAAGGTGGGTTCGCGCATGGTCGCCGTGCTCGGCCCCGACGAGCTGGCCGCAGGTCAGGTGAAGGTGCGCAACATGGCCACCCATCACGAGCGCCTGGTGAAGCTCGATCAGGCAAAGACGCTGCTGGCCCAGTTCGGCGGCGAGCCTTTCGGCGGCGCGCACGCCAGCATTGAGGACGTTTTCGCCGGCGAGGAATAGCCCGCGGAAGGTGCTATCGCGCCGCTGCAACCATGGCATTTTCAAAGGAGCTGGAAGCCGGTGTGGTTTCCAGCTCCTTTCGTGATGTACAATGGCTAGGTTTGAGCAACAACCCGGGCCCGCGCTTGCGGCCGGGCGCCCATAAAGCATTGCAAGGAGCAAGAGAGAATGACGGATTACATCAACGAGTTTTGCATGCACGACGCAACGTGCGGCGAGCTGCGCAAGTCCGACGTGGGCCGCGAGGTCACGCTGTGCGGTTGGGCGTGGCACAACCGCGATCACGGCGGGCTGATCTTCTGCGATCTGCGCGATCGCACCGGCTACACCCAGGTGGTCGTCGACCCCGATTGCGTGCCCGAGGAGGATTTCCACAAGGCGGAGCATCTCGGCCGCGAGTACGCGCTGCAGATCACCGGCACGGTGCGCGACCGCGGCGCCGACGCCGTGAACCCGAACATGGCCACCGGCGAGATCGAGGTGCTGGCCAGCAAGGTCAACGTGCTCAACGAATCCGTCACCCCGCCGTTCTCCATCGAGGACGGCATCGAGACCGACGAGACCACGCGCATGAAGTGGCGCTACATGGACCTTCGCCGTCCTGAGATGTACCAGTCCCTGCACCTGCGCCACACCGTGGCCCAGGCCATGCGCGCCGCGCTGAACGAGCGCGGCTTCATCGAGGTGGAAACGCCCATCCTGGCCAACTCCACGCCTGAGGGCGCTCGCGACTACCTGGTGCCCTCCCGTCCGAACCCGGGCAAGTTCTACGCGCTGCCGCAGTCCCCGCAGCAGTTCAAGCAGATGCTCATGGTCGGCGGCATCGAGCGTTACTACCAGATCGCCCGCTGCTTCCGCGACGAGGACCTGCGCGCCGACCGCCAGCCCGAGTTCACGCAGGTGGACATCGAGATGTCCTTCGTTCAGGAAACCGACGTCATGGACCTGATGGAGGGCGTGTTCAAGGAGGTCCTGGCCGCCGCGGGCGTGCAGCATGAGTTCCCGCTGCAGCGCATGCCGTGGAAAGAGGCCATGGACCGCTTCGGCTGCGACCGTCCCGACGTGCGCTTCGGCATGGAGCTCGTCGAGCTCACCGACATCGTGCGCGGCTGCGGCTTCGGCGTGTTCTCCAAGGCCGTCGAGGCGGGCAACGTCGTGAAGTGCATCAACGCCAAGGGCGCCGGCAACTGGTCGCGCGGCGACATCGAGAAGCTGGCCGACGTGGCTGCCGCCAACGGCGCGAAGGGCATGGCCTGGATCGCCTACACCGACGCCGATGCCGAGCTTGCGGGCAAGAGCCCCATCATCAAGTTCCTCGGCGACGAGGTCCACGGCGCCATCAAGCAGGCCGCCGGCGTCGAGCCGGGCGACTTGCTGCTGTTCGCCGCCGACACCTACGACACCGCTTCCGCCGTGCTCTCCGCCCTGCGCCTGCACATGGCCGAGGCTCTGAACATCCCGCGTGAGGGCCATGCCCTTCTGTGGGTCGTCGACTTCCCCATGTTCAAGTACGACGAGGAGGAGAAGAAGTACGCCGCCGAGCATCATCCGTTCACGATGATCCCCGAGGCCGATTGGGACAAGATCGAGACCGATCCGCTGGCGTGCTCGAGCTACTCCTATGACATCGTCATGGACGGCTTCGAGATGGGCGGCGGTTCCATCCGTATCCACAACGCCGAGCTGCAGAAGCGCGTGCTTCGCCGCCTGGGCGTGGAAGATGAGCAGATGGAGGAGAAGTTCGGCCACCTCATCCTCGCGCTCGAGCTGGGCGCCCCGCCGCACGGCGGCATCGCGCTGGGCCTCGATCGCCTGGTCATGCTGCTGGCCGGCAAGCAGTCCATCCGCGACGTCATCGCCTTCCCGAAGACCTCCAGTGCTTCCGACCCCATGACCGGCGCCCCGAACGCCGTCACCGGCCGCCAGCTCAAGGAAGTCTCCCTGCGACTGCTGTAATAGGTTGCGCTGGCCTGGCGGCCAGCGCAATCGCTCGGCGCTGTGGGCCGCTGTGGTACCTCGCCTTCGCGTTCGCGCGAATCCGGGGCACCGCAGCGGCCCTCGCTGACTTTTTGCGCCACCTGCGAATCTTTTATAACCATCCCCTCGAAAGGACCCTCATGAAAGCTCAACGTCCGTATCCTCGCGCCACCATCACGCCGAAAGGCGAGCATGCGCTGGCCAAGGGGCATCCGTGGGTGTACGAGGCCGAGGTGCTGTTCATGGAAGGCGCGCCGGGGCAGGGCGATGAGGTCGCCAACGGCAGCCTTATCGACGTGGTGAACCGCAAGGGGTCGTATTTGGGCACGGGCCTGCTGTCGAAAAGCAGCAAGATCCGCATCCGCCTTATCACGCGCAACGCCAACGATGCGTTCGACCGCGCGTTCTGGAAGCGCAAAGTGGCGTGGGCGTGGGAGTACCGCAAAACCGTCATGGGCGAAGATGCCAGCTGCTGCCGCGTGCTGTTCTCGGAGGCCGATGGTTTCCCGGGCTTGGTGGTGGAGCGCTTCAACGACGTGTTGGTCGCCGAAACGCTGTCCGTGGGCATGGAGCAGCTCAAGCCGGTGATCTTCCCGGTGCTGCTCGAGGTGCTCGCTGAGGACGGCGTGGCCATTCGCGGCCTGTACGAGCGCAACGACGTGGCCACCCGCAAGCTCGAGGGTCTTGAGCTCACGGCCGGCTGGTTCGCGGGTGCAGCCGGCGAAGGCGGGCAATCGGGTCTTGACCCGTTGGCGCCGGGCATGCCGGGTACCGAGGATTTCGGCCCCACCGCCACGCAGATCGTCGAAAACGGCATGCGTTATGAGGTGGATTTCGAGAATGGCCAGAAGACGGGCTTTTTCCTTGATCAAAAGTACAACCGCCGCGCGGTGGCCAAGCTTGCTGCGGGAAAGCACGTGCTCGACTGCTTCACGCATACGGGCAGCTTCGCGCTCAACGCCGCCCATGGCGGCGCGGCGTATGTGAACGCCGTGGACATCTCCGAGCTCGCCGTGGCGCAGGCGCGCAAGAACGCGCAGCTCAACGGCCTGGAGGAGCGCATGGACTTCACGGCCACGAACGTGTTCGACCTGCTTCCTGCTCTTGAGGCGGCGCATGATCGCACGTACGATTTCATCGTGCTCGATCCACCGGCGTTCACGAAGAGCCGCAAAACCATCCAAAGCGCCTCGCGCGGCTACAAGGAGATCAATTACCGCGCCATGAAGCTGCTGCCGCGCGGCGGGTATCTGGCAACCTGTAGCTGCAGCCACTTCATGGACACCGAGCGCTTCAAGCATGTGGTGGCCAGCGCCGCGCACGATGCGGGCGTGCAGCTGCGGCAGATCGAGGAGCGTCAGCAGGCGCCCGACCACCCCATTGTCTGGGGCGTCCCCGAAACCGACTACCTGAAGTTCTTCATCTTCCAGGTGGTGTAAGCAAACGGGCGCAGCACCATGCTGCGCCCGTTTTTCGTCATTACGTAAAAGCCGGTCGCGACTTATACCTAGCCGTCTCGGACAGCTTATCTGGATAATTACGCAGATGGGTAGTAATCTACGCTCCCCAAATGCGGTGGGATTCTGGTATTCTGCAATTGCCCGTTTTGTAACGAACGGGAATAAGTATCCAAAAAATGGTCTAATGTTGATTAAAGCGCGAAGCTTTTGCTATAGCGATCATGTTAAGACGGACAGGGGTCGCCGGGTGCGGCGCATAAGCAGGAAACGGGGGAGATGAATTGTCAGAGTCAACCGCGCCGAAGGGCGAAGCGACGGCGAAAGATATGCGCAGGTCTACCGATCGTCGCGTGGTGCGCACGCGCAAGGCGATCCGCGAGGCGTTCTTCAAGCTGATGGAGAACCAGGACTACCACAAGATCACCATCGCCTCCGTGGCGCGCGAGGCCGATATCGACCGCAAAACGTTCTACCTGCACTATCGCTCGGTAAGCGATCTGGTGGACGAGATCATTCGCGACGAAGCCGAGAACATCATTGCCAGCTGCCGTGAGGCGTTGCACTCGGATGGTGACAAGGGGCTTGACGTCAGCAAGCTGTTCGAAAGCATCAGCTTGGCCTTGGCGCCCGACATGACGCGCAGCAAGCGGGTGCTGCAGCATGTGTCGCTGCAGGACGTGCTCGACCGCCTGGAGACAAGCTTAGTCGATGTGCTCATGGAGGACAACGTGCTCGGCCTGCGCCGCGACGATCCGTACGTGCCCTACATCGTGTCGTTTTTCTGCGCGGGATTGGTGGCGGTGTATCGCCGTTGGCTCATCGCCGACTCCGAGATCGCGCTTGACAGCCTTGCCGGGGTGACCAGCGCATGCCTGTTCGACGGTGTCAACGGCGTGCTGCCCAGCGTCAAGCCGGTGTAAAGCGCCTGTGTGCATTTGGTAACGCTTGCGTCCCGCACCCGCGTCGGGTGCGGGACGCCGGTATACTATGCCGAGTCGAAACGAGCATCTTATATGGGTCGGGGCGGCGCCAAGTTCCGAACCTGGTCAGGTCCGGGAGGAAGCAGCCATAAGGGGCCTCTGACGAGCGCCCTGTCCCATATAGGATGCTCTTTTTGCGCCCAAAAACAGAAGGGCTGCACCTCGGATGCATGCAAACCGGGGCAAAACGGCATCGGAAAGGCGAATATGGGTATCATCGATTTCTTCCTCAACCTGTTAAGCGACCCGCGCGGCGCTATTGCCGGATGGATCATCACGCTGGGCGCAGTGTGGGTGTACACGCCGCTGTTCTTGATCGTGTTCGTGGAAACGGGCCTGGTGTTCTTCCCGTTCCTTCCCGGCGATTCGCTGTTGTTCGCGGCCGGCGTCTTCTCGGCCGATGGAGGCGGGCTGCATCTGGGCGCCACGCTGCTGGTGTTCTACGCCGCGGCCATCTTGGGCAACACCTCGAACTACTGGATCGCGCGTTTCTTCGGCAAGCGTATCATCGACTCCGGCAAGGTGAAGGCGCTCACGCCCGAGCGCATGGCCAAGCTCGATAGCTTCTTCGAGAAGTACGGCGGGCTCACCATCGTCATCACGCGCTTCATGCCGTTCTTCCGCACGTTCGCCCCGTTCATCGCCGGTACCGGGCACATGAACTTCGCCAAGTTCACGCTGTTCAACGCCATCGGCGGCATCTCCTGGGTCAGCCTGTTCGTGCTGGTGGGCTATTTCTTCGGCGGCGTGCCGTTCGTGCAGGAGCACTTCGAGGTCATCGTCCTCGGCATCGTGGCCGTGTCGGTCGCGCCGGCGGTCATAGGCGCGGTGAAGGCGGCCATGAGCGGTCGTAAGAAGAAGGCGTAGCGCGGCTTCGCGCCTATTCGCGGGAATCTTCGGCGGCGCATCCGTTACAGGATGCGCCGTGATGCGCCCGGGGCTTGCAAGCTCCGGGCGTTTTTCGTGTTCGGCGGCGTCTGGCGCGCGGCCGCAACGCGATGCCCGTATAATGGAAGGCAGACCACAACGCCCGGGTTTCCCGGGCTTTCGCATATCCGCACGCAGGGCAAGGAGCAACCATATGGCAGAGGCGCTGTACCGCAAATACCGTCCGCAGATCTTCGAGGACGTGGTGGGGCAGGAGCAGATCGAGCGCACCATCAAAAACGCCATCGAGCAGGACAAGGTCAGCCATGCCTACCTGTTCTGCGGCCCGCGCGGCACGGGCAAGACCACCACGGCGCGCCTGCTTGCCAAGGCGCTTTTGTGCGAAAAGGGCCCCACGCCCGACCCGGACGGCACCTGCGAGGATTGCCAGATGATCGCCGAGGGCGTGCATCCCGACGTCTACGAGCTCGACGCGGCAAGCCGTACGGGTGTGGAGAACGTGCGCGAGGAGATCATCAACCGCGTGCAGTTCGCGCCCACGCGCGGCCGCTATAAGGTCTACATCATCGACGAGGTCCACATGCTGTCCATAGCGGCGTTCAACGCGCTGCTCAAAACGTTGGAAGAGCCTCCCGATCACGTGGTGTTCATCCTGGCCACCACCGACCCGCAGAAGGTACCGGAGACCATCCACTCGCGTTGCCAGCGATTCGATTTCCGCCGCATTTCCAACGAGTCCATCGTCTCGCGCCTGGGCGCGGTGTGCGTGGCCGAAGGCGTGGAGTTCGAAGGCGATGCGCTCGACCTGATCGCGCACCATGCTGGCGGCGGCATGCGCAACGCGCTCACCTCGCTCGAGCAGACCATCGCGTTTGGCGAGGGCAAGGTCACGCTGGCGGTTGCCGAGCGCATGCTCGGCGGCGTGGACTCCGGCGATTTGGCCAACATCGTGCAGGCGCTGGGGAAGCGAGATGCCGCAGCATGCTTCAACTGGGTGGCGGAGTTCGTCGAATCTGGCTCCGACCTGGCGCAATTCGCGCGCGAGCTTGCCCAGCACGTGCGCAACCTGTACGTGATGAGCTTGGCGGGCACCGATGTGGCGCTTGACGTCAGCGCGTCGGAGCGCCGTCAGCTTGCCGATGAACTGCCGCTGTTCGGCACCGACCGCCTGGCGCGCATGCTGCAGGTGCTCGGCGACGTCATGGCCGAGCTGAAAACCTCTACCAACCCGCGTCTGTCGTTCGAGATCGGCTGTACGCGCATGGTTCGCCCGGAAGGCGACCTGACGCTTGCCGCGCTCGCGGAGCGCGTCGAGGCCTTGGAGCGCTCTGGGGTTGCCGTGGCCTCGCCGGCCGCTGCGGTGCATGCCGCTCCGGCAGCGCCCGTTTCGGTCCCCGCACCTGCGGCCCCGGCGCCCGCACCCGCGCCGGTTGCGGCTCCCGCAAGCCCTGCGCCGGTTGCAACTTTGGCGGCCGCACCGCAGGCGGCTCCTCGTCCGGCTGCCGCCGAGCGTCCTGCCGCTGCGCCTGCTGCTGCCGCGCCCGTTGCCGCAGCGGCCCCGGTTTCGGCCCCTGCGGCACCCGCACCTGCTCCGTCGGCCCCGGCAGCTGCGCCTGCTCCCGCCGCGCCGGCGGCGGGCGGTGCGAACCCGCAGTTGGCGGCCACCATGGAAAACCCCGCGGCGCTGCAGCGCATGTGGCAGGGGGCGCTTGCCGAGCTCAAGCGCAAGAAGGCCGCCTATGGCGTGTTGTTCCTGGGCACGAAGGCCGTGTGGAATGCGCAGACGGGTATGCTCGCCATCGAGTTCCCCAAGGAGAACGCCTTCGCGTTCAAGGCCGTCCAGAAGCCGGATGTGCAGACGGCGGTGGCCGACGCCTTGGCGCAGTCGTGCGCGGGCCAGGCGGTGCCGTTCGCGTATCAGCAAGCGGGTGCGGCGCCCATCGCCACGGCGGCGCCCGCGCAGCCTGCGCCTTCGCGCCCGCAGCCCGCGCAGGCGCGTCCTGCGGCGCAGATGCCCGCGCAGCCGGCTCCTTCCCGCCCGCAGCCGCAGGCCCAGCCTGCGCAACGTCGAATGCCGGCGGCTCAGCAACGCCCGGCAAGATCGCCGACCCCTCCACCTACACCTGCGCAGTATACAGCTCTGCGCTCTCCCTGCTGCCCCCTGTGGTGGCCATCGTTCTGGCCCTGAACACCAAGGAGGTCTACACCTCGCTGCTGGTGGGCATCGCCACCGGTGCGCTGCTCTACGCCAACGGCAACCTTGAGCTTGCGCTGACCCCCCTCTTCT
>CALEWN010000297.1 GCA_937925385.1 uncultured Senegalimassilia sp. | reverse complement strand
CACGCAGGGTTGGGGCTATCCCAGCCAGGACAGCGTGGCAACGCAGCTGTTCGCCGATCCCGATAACGCTTCGGCGCTGTATTCCGCCGAGGTCAGCGACACGTCGGCCGCTTCCATGACCAACTCGCTGGTGAAGGACTCCGCTCCCACCATCAACGCCGTGGAGAAGTCCATGACCGATTCCACCGTGTACGTGACCGCTGAAACCGACGGCGGCGGGCAGATGCAGTACAAGCTGTCCATGGTGCGCGACCTCATCGGTTGGAAGGTCAGCAACGTGGAGCTGTACTTCCCCAGCCAGAACTAACGGCTTGACGAGCTGCGGACTTCGCGTCCGGACCTGTCGCCAAATGGATTGATGCGCATATCGGGCATCAAGGCCGCAACCAAGGTAACCTGCGCCCGTGGAAACGGGCGCTTGGGATAAGAGATAAGAAGAAAGGTACCAATCATGGCTATCCAGAAGACCTACAGCATGATCAAGCCCGACGGTGTGCGCAACGGCCACATCGGCGAGATCGTCAACCGCTTCGAGCGCGCCGGCCTGACCGTCGAGCGCATGGAGCTGGGCATGGTGACGCTTGACCAGGCCAAGGCCAACTACGCCGAGCACGAGGGCAAGCCGTTCTACGACGGTCTCATCTCCTACATCACCTCCGGCCCGGTCGTGAAGATGGTCATCTCCGGCGAGGGCGCCGTCGCCAAGGTGCGCACCCTCATGGGCGCCACTAATCCGGCTGAAGCTGCCCCCGGCACGATTCGCGGCGATTTCGGCCTGATTATGGACGAGAATGTCATTCACGGCTCCGACTCCCCGGAGTCAGCTGAGCGCGAGATCGGCATCTTCTTCGCATAAGCCGACCGGCATCCTGCACGTTTGGAAGCCCTTTGCCCGCTCAAGCGGGCAGGGGGCTTTTTCTTTGGGCGGGATGTTGGGATACTGTTCGCGCGTGTTGCCGTCGGTACGCTGCCCTAAAGGGGTGGCCGTGCCGCCTGCAGGCGCCCTGCGGTTCGCCGTGCAGGTGCTTGCGATATCGGAGCCCGCAATGCCGTAAGACGAGAAACGGATGAAACATGCTCTATCGAGTTTTCGACGCCGCGGAGCTACCCGCATTGGTGTCGGCATTCATGGACGGCTACGAGGTCGTGGCCCCCGTGAAGCGCGGTGCGCACTATTCGTTCGAGGCCATCAGCTCGCCTGACGAGATGGACCTGGCCTACGACACCACGCTCGCATCGCCGAAGCGCTACTTCCTTCCTCCCACCGAAACGCTCATGCGTTACAACGCCGTCACCAACGAGGTGGCCGATTTCCAGGAGGAAGTGGTCCCGCGCGTGATCTTCGGCGCCCATGCGTGCGATATCAACGCCATCAACCGTCTGGACCTGGTGTTTAGCGATGGGCGTTATCCCGATCCCTACTATAAGGCCCGCCGCGCCGCCACGTTGATCGTGGGCGTGTCGTGCAGCCCCGACTCCGATTGCTTCTGCAACCTGTGGGATGCCGACGAGGCGCGTTTCGGCTACGACCTGTTCCTTCATCGTCTAGGCGACAAGTTCCTGGTCAGCATCTCCAGCGTTGAGGCCGCCAACATCCTTGAGTCCGCGGTCGACCTGCGCGACGCCACCAACGAGGACCGTATCGAGTTCCGTCACGCCACGCGTGCGCGTCAAGCTGCGTTCAATCCCGAGATCCCCGAGATCCAGGACGTGGCCATGCTCATGGACGCGTTCCACTCCGATCCGTTTTGGGAGGAACTGGGCAGCAAGTGCCTGGCCTGCAACGCCTGCGCCGCCGTGTGCCCGACGTGCTTCTGCTTCGATATCCAGGACGTGCTCGACCCCGACGGTCAAACCGGCGAGCGCCAGCGCATCTGGGACGCCTGCACCTCTCCGCAGTTCGCCGTGGTGGCCGGCGGCCACAACTTCCGCCCCACGGGCCGCGAGCGCGTGCGCCATCGCATGTATCACAAGCTCAACGGCTTTTTGGCAACCTACGACCGCATGCTGTGCGTGGGCTGCGGACGCTGCGTGAAGGCGTGCAAGGCCGACATCAACCCCATTCGCGTGCTGGAGTTCTTCGAGAAGAAGGGGGCCGAAGGTGCCTGCTAACACCGATTTCAACCCCGTGGTCGTATCACCGTACCACGATGAGCCGGCTGCCATGACGGGGCAGGAGCTTATGGCAGCCAACCCGTATCGCCCGTGGCCGGCTCGCATCACGTCCATCACCGAGCTGACGGCAACCGAGAAGCTGTTCGAGTTCCGCTTGATCGACGAGCGCATTCGCGAGGCGTTTCGCCATGAGCCGGGTCAGTTCGTCGAGCTGACCATCTTCGGCGTGGGCGAGGCCCCTATCTCCATTTCGTCGAGCCCCTCGAAGCGCGGTTTCATCGAGCTGTGCGTGCGTCGCGCCGGCCGCTTCACCGAGGCGCTGCATAAGATGCAGTGCGGCGACATCGTGGGCATCCGCGGTCCCTTCGGCCGCGGCTTCCCGTTCGAGGAGATGAAGGGCCACGACATCCTGCTGGTTGCCGGCGGCCTGGGCATCGCGCCGCTTCGCAGCCTCATCAACAACATCCACGACGAGCGCAGCGACTTCGGCAAGGTCACCATCATCTACGGTTCGAAGAACCCCTCCGAGGTCATGTTCCGCAACCAGTTCGAGATGTGGCGTCACCGCAAGGACTTCGACCTGTACCTGACCGTCGACAACCCCGACGACACGTGGGATGGCGAAGTGGGTCTGGTCACCAAGCCCTTCGAGCATCTGGAAATCAGTCCGGCGAACACCTTCGGCGCGGTGTGCGGCCCGCCGGTCATGTATCGCTTCGTGGTCGCCGAGATGCGCAAGAAGGGCATCAGCTACGACCATATCTACATGAGCTTCGAGCGCCACATGAAGTGCGGCATGGGCAAGTGCGGCCACTGCCAGATCGGGCATCAGTACTGCTGCATCGACGGGCCCGTGTTCAACTATTGGGAAGCGAAGAACATCCAGGGGTCGATGTAGATGGGAGGCACGAACATGGGATGCGGAAACGACGAGCGCCAGGCGCGTGGCCTTCCGCGCGTTGTGGTGGTCGGGCTTGCCAGCTGCTTCGGCTGCCAGCTGCAGATCACCAACGCCGAGCAATACCTGACCGACGTGCTCGGCCAGATCGACCTGCGTTATTGGCAGCTGGCTTCCAGCGAGCCCATGCCGGAGGAGTTCGACGTGGCCGTCATCGAGGGCGCCGTGACCACCGAGGAATCCGAGGCTACGGTGCGCAAGCTGCGCGAGCGCGCCAAGTGCGTTATCGCCTTGGGCGCCTGCGCCGCAACGGCGGGCATCCCCGGCATCGCCGCGCGCAACTTCTTCAAGCGCCCGAGCCAGGTGTACCAGGACGTGCCCGCAGCTTGCGGCTCCATGGTGGTGCCGCGCCCGGTGGGCGCGGTCATCGACGTCGATCACACGGTGCGCTGCTGCCCGATCGACACCATGGATTTCATCGACGTGCTGCAGCGTGCGCTGTACGGCTCGAACAAGTTCGACCGCACGGGCACCATGTGCGGGCAGTGCAAGCGCAACGGCACCGATTGCTTCTTCGACCAGGGCCAGCTGTGCCTGGGCCTGGTGACGGTGGCCGGCTGCGGCGCGAAGTGCGTGAACCTCGGGCGGGCGTGCAACGGCTGCCGCGGGCTTTCCCCCGACGCCAACCTTGATGCCGCGCGCGCCGCGTGCGAGCGCGCAGGCGTGGACCCGGACGATTTCGACGAGGCGCTGGCGCTGTTCAACCAGGTTGAACGCGTGCAGTCGGCGCGCGAATAGGAGGCGAATCGATATGACGAGAACCGCCATTTCGGTAGACCATATCGCCCGCGTTGAGGGCCATGGCAACGTGCATCTGTCCATTAAAGACGGTGCGGTGGAAACGTGCGAGATGAACGTGGTGGAGCCGGCGCGCCTGTTCGAGTCCATGGTGGTGGGCCGTAAGTTCGCCGATGTGCCGTATATCGCCAGCCGCGTGTGCGGCATCTGCTCGGCAAGCCACGTTATCACCGACATCCTGGCCATCGAGCGCATCTTCGGCGTGGAGGTCACCGACCGCACGCGCGCGCTGCGCGAGCTGCTGGTGTACGGCAGCTACCTGCAAAACCATGCGTCGCACCTGTTCGTGTTCGCCGCGCCCGACTTCCTGGACATGGCAAGCGTGTTCCCGCTGGCCAAGGCCAACCCCGAGTTGTTCGACCAGGCGCTGGGCCTGAAGTCCTTGGGCAACCAGCTGTGCAACCTGGTGGGCGGGCGCTCCATCCACCCGATCACCGCGGTGGTGGGCGGCTTCACCCACGAGCCAACGCGCGACGAGTACCTGGCCATGGCCGACAAGCTGGACGCCGAGCGCGAGTTCGCCCGTGCGGTGGTGGACCTGTTCAACGGTTTCACCGTTCCCGATATCGCCACCCAGGGCGACATGATGGCCATGGTGGCCGAAGGCCGCTACCCGGTGGCCGACAGCCGCTGGGCGCGCTTCTTGGATGCGGGCGTCACGTTCGATGCCGATAGGGCTTGCGAGCAAGTCGAGGAGTACGAGGTGCCGCATTCCGCGGCGTTGTTCGCCCGCTGCAGGCAGACGGGGAAGACCTACTTCACCGGCGCGTTGGCGCGTATCAACGCATCGTGGGGCGCGCTTTCGCAGGAGGCGAAGGTGGCGGCGGCGAAGGCGGGCCTGCGTCCGCCCGAGCGCAATCCGTTCCTGAACAACGTTGCCCAGGCGGTGGAGGTGCTCGACGCGCTGGGGCGTTGCGCCGAGTTGTGCCGCAAGCTTGCCGAGCCCGACGGACCGTTCGAGGGCGACAGCGCCCCGGTGCCGTTCGAGGTGCGCGCGGGCGTGGGCACCGGCTTCACCGAGGCGCCGCGAGGCACGGTGTTCCATCAGCTCGAGCTCGACGATGCCGGTCGCGTGGTGCATGCCACCATCATGACCCCCACGGCGCAGAACTGCGCGAACCTGGAAGCCGACATGCGCCTTTTGGCCGAGAAGCTGGTGGCCGACGGGGCTGCGGAAGACGTCGTGCGCCTCGAGATCGAGAAGCTCGTGCGAGCCTACGACCCCTGCTTCAGCTGCAGCGTGCACTAGGGAACCGAATAGCATGAACGAAAGCGGCCCGCGATATGCGGGCCGCTTATTTTGCGCATGGGCAAGAAGGCGTTTTGCGAGAAAGCGTTCAGCATGCGTTCCCCTTTCAGGGGCTGATCGCGTTGATCAATCGCGGCGTTGGCGCGCATGTTAACCCCAAAGCAAGAACGTTGAAGGCTAATAAAGGTGCTCGATATACAATGGTCGCAGGTAGCATGCCTTGGAGTGGAAGGATTCAGCATGGCGAACAAGCCCAACCAAAAGCTTCGGATGTTGTACGTGCTCAAGCTGTTCTTCGAGGAAACGGATTCGGAGAACGGTCTGACGACGCAGCAGATCATCGACGAGCTTGCGAACCTGGGTTTGGAAGCCGAGCGTAAAACCATCCATCGTGATATTCGCGCGTTAAAGGATTTCGGGCTGACGATCGAACAACGAGGCGGTAGGGAATGGTATCTGGCCAACCGCCCGTTTCAAATCCAGGAACTCATTATGCTGGTGGACGCGGTGCAAAGCACGCCATTTCTGACGGAGGGCACAACCGATAGGCTTATCGGAAAGATTCAGGGCCTCGCAAGCGAAAGCCAGCGCGATCTGCTGCATCGCCGTATCGAAGTCCCTGGTCGCGTGAAGATGCACAACGCGACAGCGCTGGAAAACGCCGACATCATTCAGCAGGCCATGCGCATGAAGCGCAAGGTGTCGTTCAAATACTTCCATTACAACGCCGCGAAGGAGAAGGTGCTCAACCATTCCGGCAAACCGTTTTCGGTGACGCCGGTGCGCTTGGTGTATGCAGACGAGT
>CALEWN010000296.1 GCA_937925385.1 uncultured Senegalimassilia sp. | reverse complement strand
CATGGGATTTCTGGGCGGCTGCTCCACGCTTTCCACCATGAACTGCGAGGCCGTCGATATGGCCACTGAAGGGCATCGCGGGGAAGCAGCCGCATATCTGGTGGTCACCTACGGCTCGACCCTAGGCGCCGCCGCACTGGGCTTCGCCCTAGCACACGCCGTTCTGGGCGGCTAGCTTCCCTACAGCCCCACCTTCGCCGCTTGGTACGTGCGGATGCGGTCGCGGAGGTTCTGCACGTCGAACAGCACCGACACCAAAAACGCCACAGTGAGCGGAGCGCCTACGAAGCCGTTGCGCGGCGCCAGCATGAAGATGAGCGGCGCACCGAAGATCATGATGGGCACCAGCAGCATGACCAGCAGGCTGCCCATGCGCTTGTACAGGCCGTAAATGATGGACGCCATCACGTACAGGAACAGGCCCGTTGCCGAGGAGCCGGCGATGGAGAGCACCGCAAGCGCCACCACCTTGGCGGCGACCATGAGCGCCTCGTCGCGCAGGCCCTTCTTCGCACGGGCGAACACCTCTTCGCCGGTCTGCTGCTGCGCGCGTGCGGCACGGAACGGTGCGAACGGGTCGAAGGGATCGTATTCCACGGTGAACCCGCCGAACGGCCACTCGGCGTCACCGGTGCGCTGACCTGCACCGTTCTGCCCCGAACCCGGACGCTGCGAACCTGCGGCGCCGCTGAAGATGTCGTCCCAG
Source organism: uncultured Senegalimassilia sp. (assembly GCA_937925385.1). Lineage (GTDB taxonomy): Bacteria > Actinomycetota > Coriobacteriia > Coriobacteriales > Eggerthellaceae > Senegalimassilia. The sequence continues at coordinate 9,775 of CALEWN010000296.1, read as the reverse complement.
CTGGTCCACACGTACGTGGTCTGACCCTGGGCCGCATCGCCGAACGGCCAGCCGGCGAACGGGTCGAACGGGTTGCCCTGACCGGACGCGCCGCCCTGCCCCGCCGAGCCCGTCGGGTGCGCATAGGGGTTGCCCGCATACGGACGCGGGTCGCGGCGCGGGTCGAACTCGGGCGACCAGCTGCGGTTAATCAGCACGTCGCGCGCTTCGTTGATCTGCTTGGTAAGCTCCTCGGCCTCGGCGTGCTCCTTCGAGTCCAGGGGGAATTTGTCGGGATGATGGGCGATGACGAGCTTGCGATGAGCCTTCTTGATCTCATCGTCGCTAGCCCCATCGGCCAAGCCCAGTATTTTGAGTGCTTCTGATTTCTTCATAACGCCGACTATACGGGACGATGCCCGCCGCACAACCGCAACGCCGGGGATGTCACGCATTCGTCAGAAAAAACCGGCGCGAAAACCGCACGAACTCGCCGAAATCAGCGCATAAAGAAAGCGGCCCGCCGAAAAGGCGGACCACTCACAGGCTGCTGGGTTTAGTGGCGGAAGTGGCGATGGCCGGTGAACACCATGGCGATGCCGTGCTCGTTGCACGCCTGGATGGACTCCTCGTCGCGCACGGAGCCGCCGGGCTGGATGATAGCAGTGATGCCCCACTCGGCCAGCGTGTCCACGTTGTCGCGGAACGGGAAGAACGCGTCGGAGGCGCACACCAGGCCCTTGGGCTCCACGCCCATGCGCTCGCACGCCTCATGGGCGCGCTTGCACGCCAAAAGCGCGCTGTCAACGCGGTTGGGCTGGCCCGGGCCCATGCCGATGCCGGCGTGGTCGCGCGACACCAGGATGGCGTTGGACTTCACGCCCTTGCACACGCGCCATGCGAACATGAGCTCGTGCATCTCGGCGTCCGTGGGCTTGCGATCGGTGGGAACGGTGAAGGTTGCCGGATCCTCGGAGACATGGTCGACGTCCTGCACCAGCACGCCGCCGTCGACGGAACGGACCTCGACGGCAGCCGGGGCGTCGATGCCGCCGGTGCGCAGCACGCGCAGGTTCTTCTTCTGCTGCAGAAGCTCAAGCGCGGCGGACTCGAACTCGGGGGCGATGAGCACCTCGACGAACTGCTTGTTCTCGTTGATGTGCTCGACCATCTCCAGCGTGACCTGGCGGTTCGCCGCGATGATGCCGCCGAAGGCGCTCTTCGGGTCGCAGGCGAAGGCCTTGTCGTAGGCCTCGGTGATGTTCTCGGCCGTGGCGGAGCCGCAGGGGTTCTGGTGCTTCAGGATGATGACCGCCGGCTCGTCGAGCTCGCGCACGAGCGACCAGCACGCGTCGGTGTCCAGGATGTTGTTGTAGGACAGCTCCTTGCCGTTGAGCTGCTGGGCGTTGACCAGGCTGTGCTCATGGGCGAACTCGTCCACGCGGTAGAAGACGGCCTGCTGATGCGGGTTCTCGCCGTAGCGCAGGTCCTGCTGCTTCTGCATGTACAGGGCGCACTCGGGCGGGAACTCGCCCTGAGCCTCGATGCTCTCCTCGCAACCGCAGCCGCAGCCCTCGCCGTGCTCGTGCGGATGCGCGGCCTGGATCTGGTCGAACAGGAAGTCGGCGATGGCACCGTCGTAGGCGTTGGTGGTCTCGAACACCTCGAGCGCCAGCTCCATGCGGGTCTCGCGCGTGGTGGCGCCGCCGTTGGCGCGCATCTCGGCGAGGATGCCCTCATAGGTTTCGGGGTCGGTGACCACGGTGACGCTCTCGAAGTTCTTCGCGGCGCTGCGCAGCATGGAGGGGCCGCCGATGTCGATGTTCTCGATGCAGGTGCCGAAGTCCGCGCCGGACTCGACCGTCTTCTCGAACGCGTACAGGTTCACGACCACCATGTCGATCATCTGGATGCCGTGCTCGGCCGCCTCGGCCATGTGCTTGGCGTTGTCGCGCTTGGCCAGCAGGCCGCCGTGCACCATGGGATGCAGGGTCTTCACGCGACCGTCCATCATCTCGGGGAACTTCGTCACCTCGTCGATGGGCGTGACCGGCACGCCGGCCTCCGCGATGACGCGGGCGGTGCCGCCCGTGGAGATGATCTCCGCGCCGAATTCGTCATGCAGCGCGCGGGCGAACTCGACGACGCCCGTCTTGTCCGTCACCGAGATGAGTACGCGCTTGACCTTCGGATCTGCCACTTGCTCTCTCCTTACCTTCAACCGTTCCATAATCCGTTCCTTATCGCAAAGCGGGGCTTTGCGCCGAAGCGCTGCCCGCAAGATGCCTGTTTCGGGGTTGCCTGCCGAGCCCTAACGGCCCAGGCTTTCCTCGTGGCGCGCCCGCGCCTCGGGGCTGTAGCGCTGCGTATATCGTACATCGACCAGCTCGGCCACAATGGAGATAGCCAATTCCGCCGGGGTTTTGGCGCCGAATTTCAGGCCGATGGGCCGCTTGATGCGTTCCCAATCCGCCTCGGAGGCGCCGCGTGCCAGCACCAGATCGTGCACGGTGGAGTTTTTCCCCTTGCAGCCCATCATGCCAACATAGTGAACGTTGTGCTTGACGGCCCACACGCAGCCCTCGGGGTCGAACATGTGGCCGCGCGTGAGCACGCACACGTAGTCGCCGGGTGCGGGGGTGAGCTTGTCCAGCTCGTCGAAGTTGCCGCCGTCGAGCAACACGCGCTCGGCGTCGGGGAAACGCTCGGGCGAAAGGTACGCCGGGTCGTAGTCGACCGCGGTGACGGCGAAGCCCACGTGCGCGGCCAGCGCGCTCACCTCGGCCGCAGCGTCGGAGCCGCCGAGCAGCCACACGCGCACCTGATCGAACAGCGGCACGGAAAGCCAGGTCAGGCCATCGAACTGCTCGTTGTGCATGCCAGGGCCGCGCGTGATGTCCTTCATCTGGAACACGTCGCGCGGGCTGGGCGTGCGCGCGGAGACGATCTCCTTCGCGTCGTTGCAGAAGAACACCATGCCGGTGCCGTCGGCCGAGCCGGTGTCGCCGTACTTCTTCGTGACCTCGTTGTCGGTGTTGGCCTGCGCGGCGGCGGGGTCGAACACCACCTTGAAGCCCAGCCACGCCAGGTCGCCGTCGGCCATGGCACGGGCGGCGCGCTCGAAGGTGGGCGCATCGGCGGCGGTGAGGTCGGCAGACAGTTTCCCCAAGTCATCGGGCGAAACGTGCATGTTGCCCTTCAGCGCCTCGGCGGAAAAGCACGGGAAGTCGGCGGGCGAAAGCTCCACCGCGCGTCCCGCGCGCAGATCGGCGGCGATGCACGCCAGCGTTTCCTTACTCAGCAAGGTGCACCTTGCCTTCCGCGTCGACGCTCACGCGGCCGGCTGCCAGCCAGCCCAGCACGCGCGGGTACAGCTCGTGCTCCACCTGGTGGATGTGGGCTTCCAGGGTTTCAAGCGTGTCGCCCTCGCCCACGCGCACCGGCTCCTGCGCCACAATGGGGCCCTTGTCGTAGTCCTCGTTGGCGAAATGGACGGTGACGCCCGTGACCTTCACGCCGGCGTTGAACGCATCGGCGATGGCATGCGCGCCCTTGAACGAGGGCAAAAGCGCCGGATGCAGGTTGAGCACGCGGTTGGGAAAGGCGTCGAGCATGACGGGCGTGACCTTGCGCATGTAGCCGGCCATGACCACGTACTGCGCGCCGGCTTCCTGCAGCGCGGCCACGATCTGCGCGTCTGCCGCCTCGGGGTCGGCGTACTTTTCGCGGTTCATGACCAGCGCGGGGATGCCGGCGGCGTTCGCGCGCTCGATGCCGTACGCATCGGGACGCGACGCGACCACCTTCACCACCTCGACGGGCAGGCCCTTTTCCGCCTCATCGAGGATGGCCTGGAAATTCGTGCCGCTGCCGGAGAGCAGCACGCCGATCTTCAACTTTTCGGACACGAGACAGCCTTTCATCAAGCGGCGCCCAACCAGCCCCGCGATTCGCACTATGCAACCAGTATACGTGCAGGCGGCAAGCCCAGCCCCCTGCTCTCGGCAAGCGCCATCAAGTATTCAAGGGGAAGGAGAAAGGTGAACGGGAGTGGATGTGTGTTCGCGCGGGTGCGCTTGGAAACGCGAAGGGCCATCGTGAAAACAGCTCCGTCCCCCTGTTCACCACGAGAGGCCTTTGTGAACACGCCTCCATCCCACGTTCGCGCACAGCAGGCCGCGCAGCAAGGCGGTGTACGGTTTGTCAAAGCCTACAACGACGGATATAATTTTCACCAATGGCCCCGGTCCGACCGCTGATTCAAGTCGCCGGGGCTCAGTTGTTTTTACGGACAAGTTTCCGCGAACAGGAGGCAGATGAACGCGCAGCTTAGCGAACGGCAGAAGTTGGCTGTTGAGGTTCTGCAGCTTGCGAAAGACAGGCTGCTGGTTTCGAGCCCTTTCCTTGCGCCTGCTGCTAGCTTGCTGCCGTTCGTTCCCTCCCCCGATGAGCTTTCGCTGCTGTCGGGTACCGATGCGAAGGTTTTCTACTTCAACGCCGACCATGTGCTGGCTTGCTTTGCCGCAACGCATGAAGCGCCCGTGCATGACTACGTGCATACGCTGCTGCACTGCTTGTTCCTGCATCCCTTCGCCAACCCTGGGCAAAACCAGGCACGTTGGGACCTGGCCTGCGATATTGCCGCGGAATGCATTGCCGTCGAGCTGTGCGGCCCGCGCCCGGGGGATACGAGCGACGGCGCGGAGTATGCTCGCAGGCGCATTTGCGGCGCCTTGCAGCAGGCCCCGCTGACTGCGGAATCGGTGTTCGAGCTGCTGAAAGCCGACCGTTTCGTTGACGAAGAGAAAGCATGGCAGCAGCTGTTTTGCGTTGACGATCATCGCTTCTGGTACGGAAGGCCGGACGTTCGGTTGACGGCGGTCGCTGGAGCCGATGCAGGCCATGCCGGCGAGAGGCCCAATAGCGAAAGCGAAACCGAGCCTGATGGCGCGCGCGACGATGCACCCGGCGAAGATGGCACGCCCGACGAAGGCAGCGCGCACTTCAAAAGCCCCAAAAATGCGTGGCAATACGCCGCCCAGAGTATCGCCGCCTCCATGAAACACCAGCCTGCCTCACCGCAAAGCGGCTGGGGACGGAATCTCAGCGGGCTGTTCGCCAACCTTCGCGTGGCCCCCAGGAGCTACAAAAAGCCTGCGCTTGACGAGTTCCTGCGCTCATTCGCCACCTTTGAGGAGACGCCACGGCCGTCAAGCGACGAATTCGACTACGCGCTGTACACGTACGGTTTTGCGCTCTACGGCGACACGCCCATCATCGAGCCGCTTGAAACCCGGGACGAAAAGCGCATCAGGGAGTTCGTGATCGGCATCGACGTTTCCGGGTCGGTTTGGGGCCCCACGGTCACGCGGTTCGCGCAGATCGTGCAGGGCGTGCTGTGCAACGAGGGGCTGTTCTCAAGCGCGCCGCGCATCCGCATCATCCAGTGCGACACCCAAATCGTTGCGGAAGACGTGATCGACGCCCCCGAGCACATGCGGAAATGGATCGAAAGTTTGCGCATCCACGGCGGAGGCGGCACCGACCTTCGGCCCGTGCTCCAGCGAGTGGACGAGCTGGTCGAGCACGGCGAGATCAACGACCTCAACGGCGTCATTTGCCTGACGGACGGGTACGCCAGCTTCCCGAAATGCGCGACGCCGTACAAAACCGCCTTCGTCCTCACACCGGACGGGGCGCAAAACTTGGTGCCGCCATGGGCGATGACGTTTATGCTCGAAGAGGAAGACTTCAGAAGCACGTAAAGGGAAACGGGCGTGGGAACGCAACGCGGCGCCAGGGCGGCGTAGCACGCAGCGAACGAAGGCGCGACACGCAACGCAACGCCCAGCAAGCGGGAACACGACACGGCACGGCACGCAACGAACGGAAACGCAACACACCACGGCGCGGGGCGCGCAGAGGCGAAAGGCAGGCACCTATGGATATCGAATCGGCGAAACAGCAGGTCAAAGATACCATTACGGCATATCTTTCGCGCCACGACAACGGCGCGTACCGCATCCCGTTCGAGATGCAGCGCCCGATATTCCTTGAGGGCCCTCCGGGCGTAGGCAAAACCGCCATTGTGAAGCAGGCGGCCCAGGAATGCGGCATCAATTTCCTGTCGTATTCCATGACGCACCACACCCGCCAAAGCGCGTTGGGACTCCCCCGTCTGGTGGAGCGCGAATACGAGGGCAAAACGTACACGGTTTCCGAATACACCATGAGCGAGATTATCGCGTCGGTGCACGACAGCATCAAGCGCACGGGTATCACGCAGGGCGTTTTGCTGCTTGACGAGGTGAACTGCGTGTCCGAGACGCTTGCCCCGGCCATGCTGCAGTTCCTGCAGTTCAAAACATTCGGGCAGCATGCCCTGCCGCACGGCTGGATTGTGGTGGCGGCAGGCAATCCCACCGAGTTCAACCGCGCGGCCAGGCGTTTCGATGCGGCAACGCTCGATCGCCTGAAGCGCATCGAGGTGGAACCCGACGTGGACGCATGGCTGGACTACGCCGCGCAAGCGGGCGTGCACCCGGCGATAACCTCGTACCTGCAGTGCAAACCCGACCGTTTCTACCTGGTGCGCCCCGATGCCGGCGGCATGCGCCTGGTCACGGCGCGCGGCTGGGAGGACCTTTCCCGCATGCTGCAAACCTGCGAGCACGAGCTTCTGTCAACCGACGAGTCGCTTATGCGCCAGTACCTGCAGGACGAGGAAACCGCCATCGATTTCGCCACCTACTACAACCTGTTCCGCGAATATCGGCAAACCCTGGACATCGCGGGCATCCTGGCCGGCACCGTGCAAGAGGGGGAACGGGAACTGCGCGACGCGCGCTTCGACAAGAAGATCGCGCTCACGGGCATGCTTTACGACGCGCTGCTGGTCAACGTGCGGGATGCTATGCAGCTTGAGGAGGCGCTGCGCATCGTGCGCAACGACCTGCTGGACTGCAAAAGCGCAGCTAGGAAAGGTGATTTGGAAGCAGCCCTTACGGTGCTCATTGCAAGCGCCAACGACGGCGGGGCCGTAGCGCTGGCGAAGCAAAAGCTTGTCAGCAGCCCGCAAATGGTGCAGGCGACGCGCGTTGCGCTGCTGCACGAATGCCTGAACGCCGTGCGCACGCACACCGCGAACGACGGCGCCGCAAAAAGCGCCTTCGATGCCGCAAAAGCGCCGTTTAACGCCGCGTGCGAACGCCAGCGAGCCATGGCGCAAAACGCCGTTGCGCAATCCGACGCGGCGTTCGCCTTCATGGACCACGCGTTCGGGCGCAGCCAGGAAGCGCTCGTGTTCGTGGCACGCGCCTCGGCGGACCCCGCGTTCATCATGCTGGTAAGCGAATGGGGCGGCGACGGGTATTTCAGCCACAGCAAAAGCCTGAAATTCAACGAGCGCGGGCTTGATCTTGCCAGAAAGGTGGAGCTTGTCATGCATGATGACGAGGACGCCGAAGCAAGCGCCAACCTGGAGCTGGACGAGGAAGACCGGTAGCCATGACGGTAGGCACATACATCCCCCAAGAACCCAAATGGCTGCAACGCAGATGCAGCCCCGTGCGGCCGATTTACAAGCAAGGGACGGTCACCAGGCCGGGCAGAGGGCTTGCGGGCAAAAAGCCCGATGACGGCATTGCCGTGTTCTTCCTTGAAGCCGACGTGGGCGGATGCGAGCGGGCCAACACCGCAAAACACTACCAAATGCTGCACGTGGGCGACCGCCTGGACCTGAAGCTGACGGAAAACGAATCCGTCGCCATGAGCTTTCAGAAGGACGGCGAGTGCTACCACCTGGGGTTTCTCAACGAGCAGTACGCCATTACCGCTGGGGTTTCCATCCTGTTGCGCTACCCGTCGGCGTTCGGCGTGATCGGCGACATATACGCGACGGTCACCGAGCTTGACCTCAAGAGCCCAAAATGGCCGCGCGCCTACATAGAGATACGCTGCTTGTCGGATGTGCGCCTGAGACACGTGAAGAGGGGCTTTCTGCTAACGCCAGACGAAACCGTTGTCGTGAAGCTTTTGGAAACGCACGTGAAGATCACGATCCCCAATGGGGTCAAGGAAATCGCGCCCTACGTGTTTTCGAACAACCGTCGGATACGCAGCGTCGTCCTGCCTGCAGGGCTCCGCAAAATCGGCCATCACGCGTTCGCGTCGACGAACATCAGCGAAGTCAAAATCCCCGCAAGCGTTGAGGATATTGGCTTCGACGCGTTCGCAAACTGCCCCTATGACCGCTGCCTCTTCGTCGGCAACGCGAACAGCTCCCTTGTTCGCTTCAAGGTGGAGAAGGGAAACGCGCGGTACGAATCCAATAGAGGCAAGCTCAAAGACACGCAGGCGACCAAAGACCGCGAAAAGCGCCCTTTTGAGGACTTTGGATACTACATGACTATTTCCATGCCCTGGGCAAACTCCCGATATATGACGAAAGACGACATGCCGGCGCTTGCCGAGCTGATAGCCCGGCGCGATGCGCGGCGCAAGGAGAAATGGGCTCGCCCGACGCCCACCATGCTGGCCGACAAGTGCATCAAGGAGCTGCAGACGCGAGGTTCGTCCCCCACGCTTGAAACCGTTCTGGCGAAGTTCAAAAGCTTATCGGGCCTGAAACGCAATGAGCTGATTTTTGCGGTTGCAGAATACGGCGGCGCAGAGCAGTTCGACATGATGCTGGCAACGGCAGCGCAGTCGCCGGAGAGCTTGTCGTTCCTGCTTGCCAGCGCCATCTCGCGCAACGACCACGACCTTGCACGGCGCCTTGCCCTGGCCGGGGCAAGGCTGCACAGCAAGCGAATGCGCATTCCCGATAACACCCATGAGGGTAAAACCATTCTGTGCACGCCAGTTGACCTGGCCTTGCAGGATATGTGGGTCGAAACGGCAACAGAGGGCAAATCGAGTGCGGGCGTGCCATGCGTCGACAACAGTAACTGCATCGCCGCCCTTGCAGAAGAAGGCTTGGTCACGCGAGAAAACCTTCGCGAGCTGTATCAAAGCGCCCGAAGAAGCGCCGCGCCCTTCGCACAGGAAAGACTGCAAGCCATCGTCCGCTTCGTTGACCCCGATGACGTAACGGACAAGCTAGACCTATGCAAAAACCTCATCGCCCACAACGCGCGAACCGAACTCGAACACATCTTCACCTGGCCCAACTTCCCCACCATCGACCAGCTAGAAGCTCTTGTGCAGTTCGCAAACGAGAGCGGCGACACAGAGATGGCGGTTCGGATTCTGGAAGCCTACCGCAACCAGCAGCCACCCGAACCTACCGAGGGTTTGATGCTGTAGGGGGATGCCCGTGCGGCTTGCAATAGTCCGCAAGCCGCACGGGCTAACCGAGAGATATCACCGCTCCAGGCGCCCAAACATGCATAAAGCTCGAACAAATATTGACGGGGAAGCCGCTCGCCAGCTCTCCTATTGCTAGACGACGCACTGCCCACCGCGCTTCGACCCCTCTCGGGGAAATGGGATTGTCGAACGGTTGGACAACCAGGCGAATTGACACGGCAGCCAAAGTTTCCGTCCCCTCTCGGGGAAATGGAGTTATCGATCAGGGTTACCCTGGGAGTTCATTGCCATGGGGCTGGTGGTGTCCGTCCGCTCTCGGGGAAATGGAGGTATCGCTTGCGCTTTACGCTAACTAGTTCCGCTATCCCTGGCCAGGGGTTTCCGTCCCCTCTCGGGGAAATGGAGTTATCGATATTGAAGTCAGGCGAGAATACGTGAGATATTTGATCCTGTTTACCTCCCCTCACGGGGAAATGGAGTTATCGAT
>CALEWN010000295.1 GCA_937925385.1 uncultured Senegalimassilia sp. | reverse complement strand
GGCGTGCGCCTTGACGTGCCGTTTTCCCAGCTCACGCCCGAAGAGCGCGACATCGTCTTCCACGGCCCGGCGGAAAAGAAGCACATCCTGTACAAGGCGAAGAAGGGCGACAACTTCGCCGAGCTCGACTTCACCTACTACAATGCCGTCTACACCGTGGAGAACGCGCTAGCGAAGGCGAAGGACGAGAAGGGCCTGGCGCGCGTAGCCCGCTTCCTAACCGAGGGGCCGTGCCCGGATTGCGAAGGCACGCGCCTGTCGGCGGCGGCGCGTGGCCCGCTCGTGCGCGGGATAAACCTGGCGAAGGCGTGCGAGATGACGCTCGACGAGGCCGTGACCTGGGTGGACGGCGTCCCGGAAACGCTGGCCGAGGACCTGCGCCCCATGGCGGTCTCCATCTGCGAGTCGTTCCAGCACACGGCGCGGCGACTGCTTGAGCTGGGGCTGGGCTACCTGTCGCTCGACCGCGCGGGCTCCACGCTTTCCACCGGCGAACGCCAGCGCGTGCAGCTGGCGCGCGCGGTGCGCAACCGCACCACCGGCGGGCTCTACGTGCTGGACGAGCCCTCCATCGGCCTGCACCCGGCCAACATCGACGGCCTGTTGGGCGTCATGCGCGACCTGCTGGCCGACGGCAACTCGGTGGTGATGGTCGATCACGACACGCGCATCCTGGCCGCGGCCGACTACCTGGTGGAAATGGGTCCGGAAGCTGGAGCCGGCGGCGGACACGTGGTAGCCTGCGGCACGCCGGCCGAACTGCGAACCGACGACCGCTCGCTGATCGGGCGGTACCTGCCGGCGGCTGGCGAAACGGCCACATCCGACCCCATGGCGAACGTACGCCCGCGCTGCTCGGAGGGGCAGCTGTTCGAGCGCGGCACCATCCATCTGGAAACCAGCCCGCTGCACACGGTGCATGCGCTGTCCGTTGACCTGCCTGTCAACCGGTTGACAGCGGTCACCGGCGTATCCGGAAGCGGCAAGACCACGCTGGTGCTCGAAGAGCTGATTCCAGCGCTGAACAGCGCAAACGCAGACGAAACCCTGCCCGCCTGCGTGCGCGGGATCGACCCCGCCGGCATCGTCCGCGCGCAGCTCATCGACGCAACGCCCATCGGCGCGAACGTGCGCTCGACCGTCGCCACCTATTGCGGAGTGCTCGATGACTTGCGCCGCGCATTCGCGCGCACCGAGGAGGCGAAAGCCGCAGGCCTGAAGGCGGGCGCGTTCTCCTATAACACCGGCAAGCTGCGCTGCCCCACCTGCGACGGAACCGGCCAGGTGTCGCTTGACGTGCAGTTCCTTCCCGACGTGGACGTCCCCTGCCCCGACTGCCGCGGCCGCCGCTACGGCGCCGAGGCCGACGCCATCACCTGGAATGGGCACACGCTCGCGCAGCTTATGGCCATGAGCATCGACGAAGCCCTTGATGCGTGCGCCAGCCTGAAGAAGGCGCACGCCATGCTGCAAACGCTGCATGACCTGGGGCTTGGGTACCTCACGCTCGGCGAGGCCACGCCGGCGCTCTCCGGCGGCGAGGCGCAGCGCCTGAAACTGGCCAGCGAAATGGGCAAAGCCCAGGACGGGGCGCTGTTCGTGTTCGACGAGCCCACCATCGGCCTGCACCCGCTGGACGTGGCGCAGCTCATCGGCGTGTTCCAGG
>CALEWN010000294.1 GCA_937925385.1 uncultured Senegalimassilia sp. | reverse complement strand
GGGGGGGGTACACGGTGAAGCGCGGAGCGTCCCCCGAGTCGGTATGCCACAGGTTATACGAGGCGTTCAGCTCGTTATAGCTTCCGCATGCTATCTTAAGCTTGCCGTTCATGTGGTAATACAGCTCCGTCGTGAAATCGCATGCCATGGTGATCTTAGTAGCCGCCCTGATGAACTGCCGCGCCGAGATGTCCCATTCCACCCAAGGCGTTTTGGCCGCCACCTGCAAGCCGGTATACATATTCCCCGCCTGCTCGGCACCCGCTCCCGCCTGCACCGAACCGACCTCTTTCCAAAACCTGCTGGCATACCATGCACCATGCCCTCGGAATATCAAGGACCCATCCCACCAAGGCTCGTCAGCGAAAGCCATTCGAGGGTTGTACATAATCAGTCCAACAGCAAGCGCCCCTAGACCGAACACGAAGCCGCGGCGCGTGAGCACGCGCCCATCTCCCGCCAACACGTCGCCCGATGCGCGAACGCGGCTCCCACGAAACCGCGTTGCGACTTTACGCCCCTGCCTCATCATCGCCCGCCCCCTCTCCATGAGCCGCCCATCGAAACCATCTCAAGCCAGTCCACCTCCTAGAAACGCCAGCAAATCGACGACCGTGGGAACGAGCACCAGCAACGTGGTTGGCGGCAAGAAGCAAACGGACAGCACCACGTCAAGCTTCGTCGGCATCTTCCTGATATGCTCGAGCGCAGCCGCCTGGGCGCGCGAACGGGCAAGCGCCGCTTGGCTTGCAAGCCCCTGCGCCACCGATGCGCCTTGCTCTATCGCCTGGGTCAGCTGAGCGGCGAACGCGGTAACCTCCTGGCTTGCGCAGCGTTGCGCAAGATTGGAAAGCGCCTTCGCACGGGAATGCCCCAACAAGTTGACCCCTTGATCCACCAGGCGGAACTCATCGGCAAGCGGACCGTTCAAGCTTTCGGCGACCTGACGAAAGCACTGCTCAACCGGAGAACCGGCGGCGATCGCCACACCAAGAAGCTCCATGGCATCAGGCAATCCGGCATCGATGGCGGCACGGCGCGCTTGACGCTTGGAGCGCAAGTACAGCTGCAAGCCCCCGCAGCCCGCAAACCCCGCTCCACAGACGGCGAAGACGAAGGCCACCGGCGTCACATGCAATGCGGCACACGCCGCAACGGCTACGAGCACGCAGCCCGAAACCGCGGCAAAGCACGCGCAACGCCACGTTTCGGGCTCTAGGGCTATACCCGCGCATCGAAGCCGCTCCCTCAATCGCTCCCGTTCCCTCATCGAAAGCGGGGCGAAACCCGCCAGCGCTGTCACGGCGCGTTCCCGCAAACGCGCCATCCCCTCACGGGCAAGATGCCGCGATGCGCCGCCGCCCTCCTGTTCGGGCTTCGCCCATGCCGGCATATGCCTTCGCTCCTTCACTCCCGCCCAAGCGTTAAGCGCCTCGTAAACCGCCAACCCCGCCGCAACGGCAAGCAAGCAGATCGCGCAAAGCGTCAAACCTTGCATGCATCACCTCTTAACCGGCGCGAGCAGCGCCTAATACGAGAACTTCGTGATCCGGCGACACGCCGCAACGCCTACCACCTCCATAAGCGCGGCGGCCGCAAGCACCGCCCACCCCAACGGGTTTTCCCGATAGAAAAGGGAAAACGCCTGGTTGGTAGCGAACATGAACGCGAAGATCGCAGGCATGGCGCATGCCACCACCACCGTAGCCATGCGCGTCCCCGCAAGCTCGCTGCGCAGCTCCTGCTGCATAACAGCCCGTCCCTGGGCATGCTCTGCGATCAGGTCCAGGACCGCCCCCATCGATCCACCGAAACGCTGCTGGATGCGCATGGCCGATGCCAACGCCGCAACATCGGCATCGCCGGTGCTCTGCGCCATGCGGGCAAGCGCCTGCACCAGCGGCGTGCCATACGAAACGCGCGCAAGCACCGCCATCAGCTCCGACCTCAACGGTTCCGGAGCATGGTCGGCGGAAACCCGCAGCGCACGTTCTAAGGTCAACGAGCTTTTCACGCTGGCCGAAAGCTGGGGAACGAGCCGCACGAACTGCTGGGAAAGCAGCTCTCGCCGTTTCGCCCGCGCACGCAGCACATACATCGCCGCCGCAGCGGCAACCAACCCCACACCCGCAACCGCGCCAAGCAGACCGCTTGCCCGCATGGCGAAAAAAGCCACGAACACGCCCACGGTGCCAAGGCACAGCGCGCACGAAACCGGGGATGCCTCGATACCCGCACCGCGCAGCATCTTGCCAAGCGGCCCCTCGGCATCCGCCTTCGCCGACTCGGCATCGCGCTTGCCCAATTCGTACAACGCCCGATCGGACATTCGGGCATCGCTTTCCTCGGCCCTGTGCTTCAACCGCAAGGACAAGGCGGCGCACGCCAGCACCGCCGCCGCCAAAAGCACGCCGAAGGCCAGCACACCGGAAAAGAACCCCTTCATAGCCATCGCCTCCCTACGACCCAAAAAACCAAGACGGGTCGAACCTTACCCCCGCCGCAAGCATGCGTTGCTTGATGCGCTGCGGCTGGACGCCGCACGCGCGCCAAGCTCCGACGATGCGGCCGAAGGCGTCCGTCCCGCTCGGCTCGAATCGGAACAGCTCGGCACGAGGGATAATCGCCGCCCCCTCCGGCATCTGATCGACCGCCACAACGCTGGTGACGCGCCGCCCTCCGTCGCGCATGCGCTCCACATGAACAATCAAACCCCCCGCAAGCGATTCCGCGATCTGCTGAACGATGACGTCGCGGCCCATGTCGGCGTTGGCGTAACCCACCATGGTGCGCAAACGGCTCAACGCGTTTCCCGGGTCGTTGGCATGCACGGTGGTCATCGAACCGGGGTGATCGGTTTGCATCGCCTGCAGCATCTCGTAAGCTTCCGCCCCCCGGCATTCGCCCACGATGATGCGATCGGGGCGCCGACGCAGCGAAAGCGCCACCAACTCGCGCATGCCGACCGCCCCTTCGCCTTCGGTGTTCGCCTCGCGTGTCTGCATCCGCTCGACGTGCGCAGCGCGAAGGCGCAGCTCGGGCGTATCTTCGATGGTCAAGACGCGCTCGTCATCGGGAATGAAGCCGGAAAGCGCGCCGAGCATGGTCGTTTTACCCGATCCGGTGCCTCCGGAGATGATCACGGGGCACCGAGCGCGCACCGCCGAGCCTAGAAACTCCGCCATCACAGGGCTGAGGGCGCCTCGCGCCGTCAAATCCTCGATGCTCATGACGTCATCGCCGAACAGGCGGAGGTTGAGCGCAGGGCCGTCCGGAGCCAGCGGCGGCACGATATACGTTGCTCGCGCCTTGCCGCCCGGCAGCATGGCGCATCCCATGGCATGCGCCTCATCGCAGCGCATGCCCGCCTGCTCGGCGATTTTGTCGATGATGCGGCGGAGGTGATCGGCATCATCGAACCGAACATATGGGCATGGCTCCAAGCGCCCCGCCCGTTCCACGAACACATGCGGCTCCAAATACCTTGCAACCCCAGCGTCCATCGTCACACCACCGCCGTTGACGATGATCTCGGTGATGCCGGGGTCCTCCAATAGTCCCTGC
>CALEWN010000293.1 GCA_937925385.1 uncultured Senegalimassilia sp. | reverse complement strand
TCAGGAGTTTGCAAACTCTGAGCTCGCAATCACATTTGAAGGCAGCAACTCCTCAACCTCCTATTACTATCGCATTGCCCCTACCGATGCGTATATCGCCGCGCTCAATCACGAGGAAGGCCCCGAGGAATCCAAAGACGCATACCACGGCCCCCGCTTCATCGTGCAAAAACGCACGGCATAAACGCGTTCTTCAAACTCCCTATGCTTCAATTTAAGAAAATGTTTCAATTATTTGAAACATTTTCGACAACCACGGCATAAAGCCTGTGACTGCGAATAGCGCAGACGGTCTTCAGGAATAGGAGCTTGATATGCAAACTAATCCTTCAAGACGAGCTTTTCTCTTAGGGGCAACAGCAGCTGGAATCGGCCTGGTAACTCCCAGTTTCGCCATTGCCGACACCACCGAAGCAACAAACAGCGAGCCTCGGTTTTCGTTCTCCCTTTCCACAATTGACAGCAACGGAAACGCCATCCCTGCGGCAAACCAGTTTCAGAACTATTCTCCCGAGTATTCCATTATTGAACTGGGGGAATCTATCGAAAAGAGCAACGATCGAATTCGCGCTTCTTACGAAAATTAGAGCCGAATTGGGGATGGGTCCCATACTCCCCAACGGGCAGCATGCCTGTTTCGCAAAATGGTACACGTGCAGCTTTCGAGGCGTGGCCAGCAGGAATGGAGGGTTCGACGGTTCTTGTGGAAGCGATCGCCGAATTCTAGACTCTAGGGCTATCCGCGAAGACCAGACAGGAGTTCGAGCTAGGTGAGCCGGGCTTTTTTTTCTGTAAAACACCCAGAAATTGAAGGGTGCGGAACCTGAGAGAGGGGGGTGTGCGGCGGAAAACCGCCCAGAACCGGGAGTCAGGCCGGCGCGGCGCAACCGCGCCGCACATCCCCCCTGAACGCAATCGGGCCCCGGCGTTTGCCGGGGCCCGATCTGATTCATGCAGCCTAAAGCCGCACAACAACGCTGGATAGCTTGCTTGCTTGCTTGCCTGCCTGCTCGCCTACTCGCTTGCCTACCTACTTGACCAGCTGGATCTTCTCGATGTCGTCGCGGGTGGTCTCGCGGTAGAGCACCACGCGCTTGCCGATGACCTGCACCAGCTCGGCCTCGGCCTGATCGGCAATCTCGCGGCCGGCCTCGGCGGCCTGGCTGCCCGTTTCGCACAGCACACTGACCTTGATGAGCTCGTGAGCCTCAAGACCCTCGTTGACCTGCTTGAGGATGTTGGCGGTGACGCCTTCCTTGCCGACGATGACGGTGGGCTTCAAGTTGTTCGCCATGCTGCGCAGCTGACGGACCTGCTTGCCGGTGATAGCCATGGGTTGCGCTCGTTTCTCTTCGTGTGTTAACGCTAAAGCGGCGCGCCCGTGAAGGCGCGCCGCAGATTCGCTTACGTCTATTTTACATGCTTCCTGCGCGTTTCGCATCGCGTTTCACCGCGGCACGCGAATAAACCAGCGCGAGTGCACAACCTGCCGCGGCGATGCACGCGGCCACCACCATGGCGATTGAGAAGCCTTGCGCGGTCGCCAGCGCCTCACCGGCGCCCGCCGCCAAGGCTCCTGCCTGGGCGGTGGACATGATGCCCGTGTACAGCGAAGGGCCGATGCAGGCCGCGATCTGCACGAACGTGGTGGAGATGGCGACTCCGAACGGATTCATTTCCTGAGGCAGGGTGCGCAGGCCGGCCGTCTGCGAGGGCGAGAAGATGAAGCCGGTGCCACCCATAATCAGCAACGCCGCGACGAACGCCGCCGGCAGCGACAACGTAGGGGCCAGCGCCGCCATCACGGCGAAGCCCGCGGCGATAGCCGCGAAACCCGCCGGCAGCAGCGGCCACTCGCCGCGGGCATCCATGATGCGGCCGCCCAGAAGGGTAGTGCCCGCGTTCGCCAGCACCGGGACCAGCATCAGCAAGCCAGCAGCGAACGCCGTCAGGCCCGTACCGCCTTCCAGATACAGCGGCAGCAGCACGCTCATGCTGAAGCTGCCCATCATGGCGATGGTGGTCAGCACCACCGACGGCCAGAACGCACGGCTCTTCATGGGCGTCAGGTCGATGAGCGGGTACTCGCAGCGCAGCTGGCGCAGCACGAACAGCACCGCCGTGACCACCGCCACCGCAAGCGACCCGACCGCAAGCACGGCATCGATGGTCAGCTCGACAAGGCCCAAGCTCAGCGCGCACAGGAACACCGCCGAGAGCACCGTTGACGGAATGTCCAGGTGAGCAGGGGAGAAGCCCATGTTCTTGACCGCGAACAGCGCCACCAAGACGAGCACGGCCATGGCGGCAAGGGGTACCGCGAACACGCTATGCCAGCCGAACGAGGTGACCAGCGCGCCGCACACCGTCGGGGCCAGGGCGGGGCCGAACGTGATCATGCAGCCGCCGATGGACAGGAACGTCCCCAGCTTGCGCTTCGGCGCGACCACCAGCACCGTATTCATCATGAGCGGGATGAAGATGCCCGAGCCCGCGGCCTGCACCAGGCGCGCCGCCATGAGCAGCTCGAAGCTTGTGGCGAACAACCCCATGACCGAGCCGACCAGCGTGAACGCCGCCGCGGCGAAGTACAAAGGGCGCAGCTTGAAGCGGCGGTACATGAACGCCATGCACATGACCACAATGGTCGCCACGATCATATAGCCCGTGACCAGCCATTGCGCCGCAACCGAATCGATGCCGAACTCACCCATGATGGACATGAGCGCCATGTTCACCAGATTCTCGTTGAACCCTGCCAAAAACGCGCTGGCGTATAGAACGACCAGCAGCGCAACCAATGCTTTTCCTTGCATTCCGCATCCTTTCACGCGCATTGACCGGACAATCGACGCAAAGGACGGGAGCCGATCCGGCGCTATCCGCTTGCGCGGGAAGTTGGCTGGAAGCCGGCCGGGCCGATACGCCGCGAGGGCGGACGGCGGCTAACGAAACCCGCCCGGAGCAAGCGCGCAAAACCCAAAAGCCCGCGTCAGGCAAACCCCTGCATATCGATTGTGTTTTCGGAACCCCGGAAAACTGGCGCGTGCGGCGCGGAAGCGCGAATGCACGGCTTGGGCACGCTTACCCGTGGTACGCAACGTATTCTAGCCACATCCCCGCTTCGCTGCGGGCTTTCCCCACAAAGAAAACCGCCCCGGCGCGAACGGTCGCCAGGGCGAATAGCACATGCCGAGAGAAGGAGATTCCCAACACGCACCCGACCAACCGACCCGACGCCAGCGAGGGTCCCGAGCGGATGGCGCGTCGAAACAGGGGAATCCCAGCACGCAGCCAGACAAAACCGCCCCGGGCCGATGGGGAGAGTCCGGGGCGGATGGCGCGTACCGGGGAAAGGGACCCGAAACGCGATCTACGAGAACCGCCCCGGGCCGATGGGAAAGCCCGGGGCGGATATCACCGCAGGTTGGAGGGAGGGAGCGCCCAACGCGCGGCGATCGGCAGAGCGCCCCTTGGCGCGAAGAGGATGCACAAGGGGCGCTTGCCTTTCGAATCGTTTACTTATCGTTCGGGGCCAGCTTCACATCCTGGCCGCGCTTTGCGACCACCGGCATGGTGATGGCGTTGGCCGGGCAGGCGTCCACGCACGCGTTGCAACGCGTGCAGTCCGCCAGCGTGCGCTCGCCGTAGTCCGGATGGCGCAGGTTGATATCCGCCTCGCACACCATGGCGCAGCGGCTGCAAGCCGTGCCCTTCGACGTCTCAAGGCACTTCGCGTCGTCGATGACGGGCTTGAACGTACGGCTGAAACGGCCCATCAGGTTCATGAGGCCGGCCATAGGGCAGAAGCGCGTGCACCATTTGCGCAGGAAGACCAGCTCAATGATCAGCATCAACGGGATGAGAACCACGGCCACGGTCATGTCCGCATTGGCGAACAGGCGCCAGAACACCAGCACGGTGGCGAAGGTCAGGCCGATGGGGCATACCAGGCAGAACACCGGGAAGCCGAAGATGGCCGTGGACAGAAGTGCGCCGCCCAGCACATAATGGCGCGAATCCAGCTTGGCGCGCTGCTGCTTGCAGGCGCTGCAGCTCTCGCAGCCGCCCTTCCCGCCGCAGCCCAGCTCGAACTTGTCGATATCGAGCGCCTCGTCGCGTTTCGCCTGCTCCAGCTTGCGGCGCTTCTTCGGCGAACGAAAGAACGCGCGCAGCTTGCCCAGCACGGGCACAGGACAGATCCAGCCGCAGAACGCGCGGCCGAACAGGAACACCAGCAGCGCCATGATGATGATGCTGAACACGGCGCGCGGAACCAAAGTCTTGGTAGCCAGCATGGTGGTGATGGCGCCGAGCGGGCATAGCGCGCTGAAGGAATCGAAGCCGAAGCCGGACAGCGTGCCCATGTTGATGCCCGCGATCAGACCCACGGCCAGAACGCAGAACGCGGCGGCCGCCACGATGGTGCGGATCTTGCTCAATTTCATGACAACCCCCTTACAACGAGGACGCGGGACGGACGACGATGGCGCGGTCGGTGGCTCCCGCGACGATGGAGCCTTGCTGCAGCGACACGCACACGCTCTCGCAGGCGCCGCAGCCGACGCACTTGTCCTCGATCACGTACGGGCGCGGGCTGTAGCCGTTGCCATCGAGCTGGATGGCGTCGTAACCGGCATCGCGGCAGGCGTCGAAGCAGAAATGGCAGCCCGTGTCGCGGAACGCCAGGCACGTCTTGCGGTCGATCTCGGCCAAGCCGATGATGGTGTTGTGCGCATCCGCGCCAGCTGGAAGCTGCAGCGCCTCGGTGGGGCACGACGCCACGCACAGCGGCACGCCGCCGTTCTCCCCGGCGCAGAAGTCGCAGTAATCGGCGCTGAAGTCAAGCTGAGGACTGCGCATCCCCAGGAGGCCGTCCTCGATCTTGGCCGGCTTGATAACGTGGCGCGGACACGCCTCGTAGCATTTCTCGCAACGGATGCAGGCGCTGACCAGGTGCGCCTCGTCCTGGCCTCCCGGCGGGCGGTTCAACGGCACGTGTCCGGCATAGCGCAGGGCGCCCAATCCCAGCAGCGCGGCCGTGCTGCCCACGCCGATGAGCAGCGAGCGGCGCGAGACGCTCATGGGCTCTTTCACCCTCTTCGCAGCAGGCTGCGCGGGCGCCGCATCGGCAGCCGCGCCGACGTCCTGCGGGGCGGCTGCCTGCGCGCCCTCCTTCTTCTCTTCGCTCATGAAGACCCCTCTCCTTGTCTTTCCGATTCCTCTTCCTATGCGCGAAAGCCCCGGTCGGGGCTGTTCGAAAACGCGTATATGAGGGGGCTTCCGTTGCCGAAAGCGGGGCGTTCAGGTAAGCCCCCTCCAACACGCCTTTTCAGCTTACGAGCAGGCGTTTTCCCACCTACTCGCCCGCAAGGCCGGCCGACCAGAACCGGCCCTGCGGCCTTCGCTTCCTAGAACAGGGCGAAGATGTGCATCGCTGCCGAGTACAGGAGCACGCGCCAGATGATGCCGCCGATGATGCAGCACACGCCTGCACCGCCGGCGTAGATGGCCAGCTGCTGGCCATCCTTGCCCTTGCCGAACCACAGGATGGCGGCCGGGGCGATGATGCCGACGATGATGGCGCCCAGCCAGAACATCACGGCGTTGGAACCGGCCAGCAGGCTGCCGACGACGGCGGCGCGGTCGACCATGGGCACGTCGGGCAGCGTCGGGTCGAAGTAGAACGCGATGTCGGCGGAGTACGTGGCGGCGGAGCCGTTGATCACGATCGCGTACACCAGCACGATGACCAGCTGGGCCACGGCGCCGACCAAGGCGGTCTTGACCATGAAGTCGCGGGCTTCGACGTCGCCGGTGAGGCCGGCGATCACGAGCGCGGCCAGGCCGCCCATGAAGATCGTGTTCGTCAGGTAGTACACGATCAGAAGCGGGGTGTCCCACGTGGGCAGCGACGGCATCAGATAGGAGTCGCCGGTGACCATGGGAAGCGCCAGGCCCACGATGATGGCCAGGATGCCGGCCCACTTCGGGGCGACGCCGTCCTCGGCGCGGCGGGCGAACAGGAAGAACAGCACGATGGCGATGAACTCCACGACGCAACCCCACAGCTCGAGGGTGATGCCGGACACGCCGTAGCCGTTACCGGCGAGCAGCGCGCCGAACGCGTTGAAGATGCGCTCCCAATGCTGCAGGTGCATGAACACGCAGATGCCGCCGATCACGAGCGTCGCCAGCGCGGCGATGAGCGCCGCGTTCTGCATCTTCTTGCCCTTGCCGAGCACGGTGAGCAGGCCCTGTGCGCCCAAGATGCCGCCGGACAGGCACAGGAAGAAGGTGAAGAGGATTAGAGGCCATTCCGGATTCATGAGTCTACTCCCTCCACTTTCGGCCCTCGCGGAGCAGGTACATCAGCTTGGGCTTGTTGCCTGCGTCCTTGAGATAATGGATATCGCTTTCCGTGTACGCCTCGACGTAGTCCTTGAGCTTGACGCGGGTCTTGGTCATCTCGTCGTACTGGCAGCCGGGGCTGTCCGGATGCGCCGGGCCCTCGAAGTTGTCGACGCCCTCGTCAAGGTCGCCGAAGAAGCGGGCGCGGGCGCCGCACTGGGCCACGCACTGCGGCAGCTCGCCTTGGCTGATGCGCTGCTCGCACATGGTGCACTTCTCGACGACGCGCTCCTCCTCATTGAGGTAACGCACGCCATAAGGGCAGGCCAGGGCACAGAAACGGCAGCCGATGCACTTGGACTTGTCGATCTGCACGGTGCCGTCCTCGCGGATATGGGACGCGCCGGTCGGGCACACGCGCACGCACTCGGGGTTCTTGCAGTGCTGGCACTGGACCGGAAGGAAGTACATCTCCACGTCCGGGTAATCGCCGGAGCCGCCCTCGATGGGGTGCGGACCGATGCGCAGCGTCTTGATCCAGAAGTTGCCGACGTCGACGCCGTTGATCGCCTTGCAGGCGACCGTGCAGGCCAAGCAGCCGGTGCAACGGTTCAGGTCGGTGATGATCGCGTAATTTGCCATGGGTTGTTACCTCCTTTCCTTATTTGTAAGAGCCGAGCTTGTCGCTCAGCTGGCCTTTATTGCTGTACTGGCCGAGGGCATCGCTTCCGCGCTCGCCCTTAGGCAGCTTGCCGGTGACCAGGGCCTCCGGGGATTGGATGGACGGCTGGCAGCCCTTCGCGTCCATGTTGGCGAAGGTCAGTTCCACCTTGGCGTCGGCAAGACGCGGGTCATTGGACAGCCATTCCTTCAGACGCGGGTCGTTGGCGTTCGTGATGGCGGGGTTGCCCTTCGGATCGCACGGCACCGGGTTCTTGAACGGGGAGTTCTCCGGCGTGGCCTTGTAGATCAGCGCAGGGATGCCGCGCAGCTGCGAGGCGCCGCACACCCAGCACTGGGCGTACTTGTCCATGCAGCAGTTGATGCCGACCAGCTCGAAGCCGTGGCTCGCGGTGTCCATCTCGGGGTACCACCAGGCATGGTTGGCGTTGATGGTGCCTTCCTTGATGCCGTAGTACAGGTCGGCAACCTCGCGAACAGCACCCCACGGGGTGCGGATCCACACCCCGTCGCCCTGCTCGACGCCCATGCGCGCGGCGTCCTTCGGGTTGATCTCGACGCGCGGGGACGGCCACAGCTCGCGGCACCAGGGCAGCTGACGGTGCTCGGAGTGGAAGTACACGGGCTGACGGGAACCGGTGGTCATGATGAACGCGTGGTCGTCGCCGTACTTCTGCAGGTTCTCCTTGTACTCCTCCATCAGATGATCGCCCTTATAGTTGTCATTGATGTAGGAGTCCGTCGTGGCGATCTGGTCCGCCTGGTCCTTGTGGTAGTAGCGCGGAGCCTCGACCTTGGAGTTCTTCGGCTCGAACCAGTGCGGGAACTTGTCGATGTCGGGGATCTTCCCGTCATAGGCGGCACGGTCCGGGCTGCAGCTCTCCGCGAACGTCTTGGTGGTGTCCGGGATGTAGGTCTCGGCGATGGTGGACCACACCTCGACCTTGGCGGTCGGGGTCATGAAGCCGCACTTCTCGTCGATGGCGGAGTACAGGTTGTAGCCGCCCTGCTGGCGACGGTAACCCATCTCCCAGCGACGATACGTGCCCCAACGCTCGGGGTGCCACTTGCGGCAGTCGAACCAGCCCTCTTCCTGGAACTTCGCGGCGTACTCGGGGAAGTCCGGGCCAGCCACGTCGTTGATGGCCTGAGCGGGCTTCTCGGCGGAAGCGTAGCTCGGGAACGCCGGGATGACCTGCTCGGGCTTGCTCTCCTTGTCCTTGAACTCCTCGATGCGCCACCAGTCGGTAGCGTCCTTGAGCACGCGGTACTCCTGCTGCTCGTAGGTGACGCTGCCGCCCATCTGCACGAACTCGTTGTAGTCCAGGTTGTTCCAGCCGTCGTAGTTCAGGTCGCGGTCGTTCCAGATCACGGACGTGCGGTCGGCGGGGATGTCGGCGCGGGTCGGATGCTCCTTGCCCGAGACCGCCTTCGCCATGCCCAGGTACAGGCAGATGACGGCGACCGGGTCGTAGATGCAATCGCCCATCGGCTCGACGGCGCGCTGACCTGCGCCGAAGATGCCGCCGGCGCCCTGGGACACGCGGCCGGTGTTGACCTCGAGCCAGTGCAGGACGGGGATGACGATGTCGGCGCAGCCGTTGTTCGGGCAGCTCCACAGGTTGAAGTCCAGCCAGAAGTCCAGGCGGGTCAGGGCCTCCCAGGCCTCAAGCAGGTTGGACTCGTTCATGAAGTCGCCGGACATGCACACGCCGCCGTGGATCTGATACGGGGTGTCGATGCCGTTGATGGAGTCCCAGATGGTCGCGGAGTCGGCCCAGCGATTCCAGTAGCGAAGCAGCGGGAAGCGCTCTGCGGAGATCTGCTTGGCGTTGCTGTCGAAGCTGGTCTTCAGGCCCGGCCATGCGCGGGAGCTCTTGTAGGCGCCGCCCTTGCGCTCGGCGATCCTGGATTGGCTACATCTTTTTGGACGATTTCGGGAGGACCAAGCCTGCTTTTCTGAACTCGACCGGGGTCATGTACCCCAGCGTCGAATGCATCCTGAAGTTGTTGTACCAATGCACGTAGTCCGCCAGCTTGACCTGCAGCTCGCGCGTCGTGCCGAACATCTCGCGGTAGACGAGCTCGGCCTTCAGTATCTTGTTGGTCGACTCGTCGACCGCGTTGTCGTACGGGCACCCCTTCCTCGACAGCGACCGCTCGATGCTGAAGACGTCGAGCATCTCGTCGATCTTCGCGTTGTCGAACTCGCTGCCGCGGTCCGTATGGAACACCTCGATGTCGGATATCGGGAACTCCAGCGTCGCGAAGGCGGCCCTCACCAGGGCGGCGTCCTTGCGCGGTCCGGCGGAATGGCCGACGATCTCGCGGTTGCTCAGGTCGATGAGCAGGCAGACGTAGTTCCAGCCGCCGCCGACGCGCACGTAGGTCAGGTCGCTGCACACGTGGGTGCGCGGCGCGTGCCCGCCGAACTCCCCGGCGACCACGTTCGGCAGGTCGGCCTCGTTGGGCCTGCCGGGATGGCATTTGAACCTCCTGCGGCCATATGCGCTGGTCAGGCCGTTCTTCCGCATTATCCTGCAGATGCGTCTGCGGCTGGCGGTTATGCCGTCCCGGGAGAGCGCCGCCTTGATCTTGCGGGCCCCGTAGCGCCCGCGGCTGGCCTCGTGCGCCGCCAGCACGGCGGGCTCGACGGGGTCGGGCGCCCCCGGGGCCGCCCCGCGCGACCGCATGGAGTAGTAGGTCGAGCGCGCAACGCCGAGAATCTCGCATTGCGCCGATACCGGGTAGCGGTCGGCGTTGGCCGCTATCACCGTCACTTTCGTGCGAATATCAGCGCCGCTTGTTTTAAAACGTCGACCTCCATGCGCAGCCTGCGGTTCTCGCGCTCCAGCTCGATCACCCGGTTCTGCTCGGGCGTGCGGTTGTCGGCGGCATGCGGCGATCCCGTGGCGTTGATCGACTTGACCCATCTGTCGACGGTGCTCTTCGACAGGTCGTACTCGCGCATCACGTCCGCCTTGGGCTTCCCCGCGTTTACGAGCTCGACTATCTGCCGCTTGAACTCGTCGGTGAAATGCCTGGGGTGCTTCGGGTCCGCCATGGGCTCCTCCTGACTCTTCCGGCCCTCACGAAACTGTCCAGCTTAGTGTAGCCAATCCATCCAGCGAGCCTCCTCGGCGGAGGGCACGTGGTTGCCATAGCGCTCGGCCAGCGGGGACTTCACGTCGATGAGGTGCTGCACGAAGTTCTGGATCAGCGGCACCTGGTCCTCGATGGACAGGTCGCGCGGGGTGTTGCCCAGTTCCATGGTGCCCACGCCCTCGCGGATGCCCCAATCCTGAGGAGCATGGTCGGTGACCTTCATGTTCGCGCGGCCGCAGCAGCCGTCGACCTCGGCCTTGGAGGAGCCGCGGTTGCCGGCGGGCTCGTCGGAGTTGCCGGTGATGCAGGCGATCAGCTGCAGGGCACGGGAGTTCTGCACCGCGTGGCCCGTCTGGTCGGGAGCCAGCTGGTAGTGGATGCCGCCGTTGCCGTGCAAGGGGTTCAGGCGCGTGGTGTAGATCTTCACGGCCTCGACGATCTTCTCGGCGGGGACCTCGGTCACGCTCTCGCAGTACTCGGGCGTGTACTCGAACAGGCTGTCGGAGAAGGCCTCCCAAACGGTACCGGCCTTGATGGTGGTGCCGTTCTTCAGCTTGATGTCAACGCCGCCGGGGAACAGCGCGGGGTTCTTCGGCAGGCCCATGGGGTTGGACTTCTTGCCGCCCTCGTTGCCCTCGTTCCAATACGCATCGTAGGACTGGTCGGCCGAGTCGGCGAAGTGCGACGGGTCGGGCAGCCATGCGTCGGCGATGATCGGCTTGTACGGATGCTCGATCCAGGTGCCGGTCGTCGGGATCTTATGCTTCTCGCCTTCCCACTGGCAGGCCTCGGCGTCCCAGTAGGTGGGCTTGTTGTTGTTCTCGTCCCAGCAGATGAAGCGGCGATAGCTGTACTTCTCGTCCGCCGGCTCCCACCACTGGCTGATCCACTCGCGGTCGATGTCGGCCTCGGTCAGGATACGGGATTCCATATCCACGCCGCCGTTCATCTCCTGGAACCAGCCCTTCTTCGTGCGGCCGTCCTTCTCGGGGTTCCACAGGAACGGGGCGTTGGTCCAACGGCGGACGAACAGGTCGTCGTAGGCCTCGTTGTCCAGGATTCACTTGAGCCAGGTCAGGGAAAGGCACAGGTCGGTGCCGACGCGCAGCGGCAGCCACAGGTCGGCTTCCTTTCCCAGCGGCGTCATGCGCGGGTCTACCAATATATGCTTGTAAGCGCGCTGCGAGCAGTCCACGACCGTACGGTTCGTGGAGTCGTAGTTGGAGTACTCGGCAGCGGTGCCCCACTGCACGTACACCAACGGACCCTGCTCGACTTCCATCCAGGGCGAGCCGATCTCGTCGGTCAGGATGCCGGCGAAGTGGCGCGGGCCCTTGCAGATCTCGTACGCCAGGTGGGCGTTCGGGGTCGGGAAGATGGACTTCAGCGTGCCGTACGGGGGCTGCGCCCACACGCGGGACGTGCCGCCCATGGCGAAGTTGGCCTCTCCGCCATACTTCTCCACGATCTCGTTGAGCTTGGCACCAGCCTCATCGAAGGCATCGGCCAGGGAAATGCGGACCCAACCGGGATCGTCCTCGCCCTTGGGGTTCGTGCGCTTCAGGCAGTAGCGCAGACGATCGGGATGGTACAGTGCGAGCATCGACGACTGAGACTTCGCGCAGCAGTGGCCGCGGCTGTGAGCGTTGGATTCATCGCCCTCGACCTTGATCACCTTGTTGTCCTGAACGGTGACCCACGTGCCGCACTCGACCTTGCCGCACGCGCGGCAGCACGAGCGGATGCGCTTCACTTCGCCGGCCGTCGGGTCGGCGCCCTCGGCCAGAGCCGCGGACGGCGCAGCCGCGAACCCTACGGTCGCGGCGGCACCCGCCATAGCGGACGCCTTCAGGAAGCTGCGGCGAGTCAAAGATAGTTTCGCCATATGCCCCTCCTCTCCTTTTCTGATTCGTTTCTCCTTCGTCTCCCGCATTGGGAACGCGGCGCCGTGCCGGCACCCTGCCTCCGCCTGCAAGGGGGGGGAGGGAGGAGGGGGCGGCCGGGCCGGATGCGGCTACGGCGCCGCGTTCCCAATGCGATGACCCGATGGTACGGCGGTGCGCCGGACGGGAATCATAAGGGTGGGATTGTATGAGCGCGCGCATATCATCCTTGCGGGATGATTTTGCTCTGAACTGGGCATTTATACTTTGGTTAGCGAAGAGGACGCAGGTGGATGACCTGGGGCGGGCCCTATTCGGGTAGCCCGCAAGGCATTCGCCGAACGAAGAGTTAGGGGTAAAGGACATGGCACAACCAAGACCTTCGATGACGCTGATACTGGACTTGGACGAGCGCGTGGACTGCGAGGAGCTGCGCCTGGAGATCGGCCGCAGCTACGCCTACGTGGGCTCGACGCTGGTGCGCACGCACGCCGCCGCAGGCGAGGACGCTCCGGCGGAGAACACCATGCGCATGCTGGTGAAGCTGGGTACGCGCCAGTACCTGGCAGCCGGCGAGGAAGGTTCCGACGAGCTGTGGAACGACGTGATGCGCGATTGGTTCCGCAACCAGTTCCGCAAGCTGGGCAACCAGGCGCTCATCTATAACAAGCGCCAGAAGGAGATCGAGGGCGGGCGCGAGCTTGCGTTCACATGGCTTGAAGTGGACCTGCAGAACGGCACGCTGCCCGTGCGCCTGCATATGAACGACGTGAGCGGCATCGCCGAGGACGCCGCCGACATGCTCTCGCTCGTGCGCGACGCCTACAACGAGGGCAAGCTGGGCGATGCCGGCTCT
The DNA here is from genome assembly GCA_937925385.1 of uncultured Senegalimassilia sp. Lineage (GTDB taxonomy): Bacteria > Actinomycetota > Coriobacteriia > Coriobacteriales > Eggerthellaceae > Senegalimassilia. The sequence continues at coordinate 6,072 of CALEWN010000293.1, read as the reverse complement.
ATCGCGCGCGTGAGCATGCCCTCCGACGACGATTGGGCCGCGCAGGTGGAAGCCGGCGCAGCCGCGTTCGCCGAGCGCAAGGCCGCCGAGGAGGCAGCCGCCGCAGAGGCCGAGGCAGCCGCAGAGGCCGAGCGCGCCGCCGCAGAGGCAGCCGCTGCAGAGGCGTTCCTGGAGTCGCCCGAGCTGGTGAAGGCCGACGCGCGGTCCGCTGACGGCGAGGGCGCCGTCGACGGCGGCGGCATGGAGCCGCCGGAGCTTGTGTTCGAACTTGATGAGCCTACGTTCGCGCCGACGTACCGCACGTGGACCGTGGAGTATACTGACGGCACGAGCAAGGTGTTCGAGGCCTAAATGCCTTTTGCGGGGACCGCGAGCGCGCCCCGCCCACGAACCACAGCGCCCGCCGGAAGGCGCCGCCTGTGCGGCAACGCCTTCGCCACCTTTTGAAAACCGCCCCGCCGCGTGCCGTGCGCGCGCGACGGGGCCCCAGATAGCCGCTACCGAAGGGAGTTTCACATGATAGATACCATCGCCGCATTCGATGGACGCCTCGCCAAGGTCGAGGGCGCCGAGCGCAGCGGCAAGACGCAGGCGCTCGTGGCGCGCTGCGCGCACCTTATCCAGAACGGGGAAGCTCCCGCATCCATCTTGGTAGCGGTCACCAACGCCTTCGCCGCGCAGGCCTTCCGCAAGCGCCTTCGCCGCGCCCTTCCCGCAAACCTCATCGGTGCCGCCCTGTCGGTGCGCGTGTGCACCGCGCTCGACGCCGCCGTTTCGGTGCTCGATGAGCCCGCCGCCCGCGAGGCCACCGGCCGCGTGCCGCGCATCCTCAACAGCGCCGAGTACAACTTCTTCCTGGAAGACCTCAAGACCATCGGCGAGCAGCCGCGCAAGCTGCGTAGCATGCTGGGCTTTTTGGACCGCAAGATGGCCGGTTACGAGCCGCGCGAGGAGTGGAACGCCGGCACCGCGGCGGACAACCTGCTGGCCTACGCCACGCGCATCCTGAAGCTGCGCGGCGCCATGCTTGCCGGCGAGGCCCCCATGCTTGCCGCCGACTTCCTGAAAAGCGACGCCGGCGAGGGTACTCGCGGCAGCTTCGCCTACGTGCTTGCCGACGACTTCCAGAACTTCTCCCACGCCGAGCAGACGGTGCTGTGCCTGCTGGCCGATAAGCAGATCATGGTGACGGGCAACCCCAACCAGATGATGTCCAAGCGCGGCAACCACCCCTACATCGAGGGATTCCTGAAGTTCGAGGCCGTGCGCCACGACGTGGAGGTGTTCCATCTGCAGGGCGCGTTCGGAAACCCGCAGATCATCGCGCTGGCCGACGCGCTGTGCACCGAAGGCGACATGGATAGCGCCTACATCGCCGGCAGCGCCACGCCCATCGAACGCGCCGCCGGGGCCGAGGGCCTGCCGCAGGGCGTGCAGTCCATCAAGTGGAACACGCCCGAGGACGAGCTCAACGGCCTGACGAAGTACCTGCGCAAGCTGCTGGACGGCCAGGAGGACGCGCGCGAGGCCAACACCTGCGTGGTCGTTCCCAACCGCCGCTGGGCCGTCATGGTGGAGAAGATGCTGCGCCGCCGCGGCTTCAACGTGTCCGCCGCCGGCGCCGCCGGCACACTCGCGGGCGACCCGCGCGACTCCACGCGCTCCCGCGCGCTCGTGGCGTACACGAAGCTGGCCCTGCTGGCCGACCCCACCGACATGATCGCGTGGCGCAGCTGGTGCGGCTTCGACAACGCGCTGACGAACTCCGACGCTTGGATGGGCCTGCAGGACTTCGCCGAGGCCGAGGGCCTTACGCTGTACCAGGCGCTCCAGCAGGTGGGCAACGCCGGCTTCGGCGCGAAGGAGCCGTTCCTGCGCGCCCGCACGCTGGCCGAGAAATGGCGCTCCGGCCAGGACTTCCTTGAAAAGAACGCCACGCGCCGCGGCTTCGGCCTCATGAAGGCCATCGGCGCCGAGGGCATCAGCGAGTTCGAGGCCGTCGCCGCCGACATGGTGGGCGACGAGACGGCGAAGAGTCTGCTCGAGCTCGAGCAGGCCGCCATCTCCGACCCGGTGTGGACCGAGGACCCGCACGTCGTGCACATCTGCCTGCCGCAGAACCTGTGCGGCACCGAGTACGACAACATGTTCGTGGTCGGCTGCATCGACGGCTTCTTCCCGCAGCGCAACGCCTTCGAGGTGATCAGCACCGACGGCGAGCGCAACCGCATCATGGACTCCGAGCGCCGCGACTTCATGGGCGGCGTGGCGAAGGCCAAGCACCTGCTGGTGCTGTCGCACTTCAGCAAGGCCGAGCTGGAGCTGGCCGAGCGCACGAAGATGCAGGTGGTGCGCGTGAAGAGCGAGAACGGCAAGCGCATGGCCATCGTGCGCCCGTCCTGCTTCCTGGGCGAGGCCGGCGACGCCGCCCCCACCACCATGGGCGGCCAGGCTCTTCTGGCGGAGTACGGTCTGAACTAGGCTGCAACCGGATATGAACGCGGGCTCGCAGAGTGCAGCCCACAAGCGCGTGGGGGGCGCGGCACCAGCCGCGCCCCCGCGTGCGTTCCGAGGCTGCACCTTCCAAACTTCTGGGCGGTTTTGCAGGCGATTTCGAGGTAATTTGGCTTTTGGCATGATTGTGACCTGGGGTTTTACGCCCGGCAGGGAAAAACTGCCCTTTCAAACCGCCCAGAAGTCCGGGAGCGACGGGCAAATCCGACCCCTTTTTCTGCAATACCGCCCAGAAGATCTACTTGTATGACAGCGTCCGCATGATGCGCAACAGACCGGAAGCCAAAGCATGATTGCGATACCAGCAGTTTCCCCGAAATGCCCGGCGAACCAGCCTGCGCGGTGCCGTACAATCGGGGAAACTATCGAAACAAGGAGTTGCAATATGGCCATTATCGATGCGCATGCGCATATCTACCCGAATAAAATCGCCTCGAGGGCCGTTGATGCCGTTGGCGACTTCTATAGCGTGGACATGTTCGGCAATGGCACGGCCGACGGCTTGCTTTCAGCAAAGGACCGCGCGCCCATCACGCACTTCATCGTGCATTCCGTGGCAACCACCCCCCACGCCGTCACCGCCATCAACGACTTCATTGCGAAACAATGCCAAGAGCACCCCGAGTTTATCGGCTTCGCCACCATGCAGCAGGACTTCGAGGACCCGGCTGCCGAGCTGCAACGCGCAGTCGAACTGGGCCTGCACGGCGTCAAGCTTCATCCCGACACGCAAAAGGTGAACATGGACGACCCAAGGCTCATGGAGGTATACGCCATCTGCGAGCAACTGGGGCTTCCCGTGGTCATCCACACGGGCGACTATCGCTACGACTACTCTCATCCGCGCCGTCTGGTGAACATCCTGCGCACGTTCCCCGACCTGGTGGTTGACGCAGCGCACTTCGGCTGCTGGTCGCGCTTCGAGGTGGGCTACGACATCCTGCACGAGGTGGCCATGAACGACCGCGTGTTCCTTGACGAGTCCAGCTCGCAGTTCTTCCTGGGACAGCGCCGCACGGTGGAGCTTGCGCGCATGTGGGGCACCGACCGCATCATGTTCGGCAGCGATTTCCCCATGTGGGACCCTGCCGAGGAGTACCACACGCTCGCCACGGCCGGCTTCACCGAGGACGAGCTGGAGAACATCCTGTGGCACAACGCCGAGCGCTTCTCCGGCGTGAAGGTCGAGTAGACGCGCCCGAACTCGCGAACGCGCAGCAAAACGAAGGCCTCCCGGTTGGGAGGCCTTCTTGCTATTCTTCTTCTGCTTGCTTGGGCTTCGGGGTGAGCACGAGCTTCACGCGGTCGATGCGATGGCGGTCCATGCGCACCACCGTCAGCTTCGCCGTGACCTCCTTGCCCTCGAGCGTCAGGCTTTCGCCCTCGGAGGGGATGCGGTCGAGCACGTCCATGATCAGGCCGCCGAGCGTCTCGCAATCCTCAGCGTCTTCAGGCGTGAAGCCGATGAGCTCCTCGAAGTCGCCCACAGCCATGCCGCCGTCGATCATCATGGTGTCGTCGGTGAGCTTCTTCACCAGCTCGCTGTCGGTATGGCGGTACTCGTCGTCGACGTGGCCGACGATCTGCTCCATGATGTCGGTCATGGTGACGATGCCGGCCGTGCCGCCGTGCTCGTCGACCACCACGGCGATCTTCGTGGAACCCTCCTGCAGCACCTGCAGCAGCTTCGCCACAGGGATGCTCTCGGGCACCGCCTCGATGGTGCGCACGGGCAGGTCATCGATGGTGGAGCCCTTCTGCATCAGGTACAGGTCCTTCACATGCACGAAGCCCACGATGCGGTCCTTCGACTCGCGGCACACGGGGTAGCGCGTGTACTTGTAACGCGTGACCAGCGCCATGTTCTCTTCCAGGGAGTCCTCAAGGTCGATGCACACCAGGTCGGTTCGCGGGGTCATGATGGCCTCGGCGTCCTTGTCGCCCAAGTCGAAGATGTTGTCCACGAACTCGTTCTGCTCGGGGTCGATGAGGCCGCTTTCCGTGGACTCGTCGATGAGCAGCTTGATCTCGTCGCCCGTATACACCTCGCGCTCGTTGGCCGGGTCGTGACCGGTCAGGCGCACCACGGCATTGGTAATACCGTTGAACAGGATCATGACGGGATAGGTGATCTTATAGAACGCCATGAGCGGGCCGGCCGTGAACAGCGCGTAGCGCTCGGTGGCGAAAATGGCGAACGACTTGGGGATGAGCTCGCCCACCACGACGTGCAGCGTGGTCATGACGAAGTAGCCGATGGCCACGGCCACCACGCTGATCAAAGCCTCGGGCAGGTGCAGCATCTCGAACAACGGTCGGATGAGAGCGGAGAACGCGGGCTCGCCCAACCAGCCCAATGCCAGCGACGCCAACGTGATGCCCAGCTGGCAGGCGGACAGGTACTGGTTGACGTTCTCGGCAATGTGCATGGCGCTTTTCGCACCCTTCTTGCCTTGCTCGACGGCCAGCTCGAGCTGAGATTTTCGAACGCGCACCAAAGCGAATTCGGCGATGACGAAAAACGCGTTCATGGCCAGGAACAAGACGACAAGAATCAGGCTTAAGCCTATGTGCATAAAAGCGGGTCTCCTTATGTTGGGTACATATCGAAGAGGCGGGCCTCAGCCCGCCCCCCAGCCCCCGGCGCGCCGGAGGCTTGCTAATCACGTAGCTCTTCTATTGTGGCATGCGGACCCGCATACACGGGGCTCCTTTACGCTATATCCAAAAGTAAGGGCGTGTTTTACGGAACCGTTACTTTTCGGAGTCGTCCTGCGGTTCTGGGGAAGCCGCGACCTTGACCTCCATATCCCGGGGCAGCGCCAGGTTGGCCACGAACATGGCCAAGATATGCTGGATGCCGTACGGCACGGAGCGGACGAACGGGACGTCGCCGTCAAGCTTGAGCAGCTCGTCGTGATCGAAGGGCTTCATGCGCATGCTCATCGGCGGAATTCGATCTCACCGGTTTCGGGGTTCATGGACTGCACGATGGCCAACGACTCCAGATGGTAGCCGCGGCTGCGCAGGTCGTCGCCGCCGGGCTGGAAGCCCTTCTCCACGGCGATGCCGATGCCCTCGACCGTGGCGCCCGCCTCCTCGACCAAGTCGATGAGGCCGTTCAGGGCGCAGCCGTTTGCCAGGAAGTCGTCGATGAGCAGCACGTGGTCGTCAGCGCTCAGGAACTTCTTCGACACGATGACGTCGTAGATGCGCTGATGCGTGAACGACTGGATCTTCGTGGAGTACACGTCGCCGTCAAGGTTGATGGACTGGCTTTTCTTCGCGAACACCACCGGCACGTCGAAGTGCTGCGCCACCACGGCGGCGATGCCGATGCCCGACGCCTCGATGGTGAGGATCTTGTTGATGGGCGCGTCGGCGAACAGGCGCTTGAGCTCCTTGCCCATCTCGTTGAACAGGTTGATGTCCATCTGGTGGTTCAGAAAGCCGTCCACCTTCAGAACGCCTTCCGACTTCACCACACCGTCGCGCCTGATGCGCTCTTCAAGCAGTTCCACAGTCCAGTCCCTCTTCCGATTCCTACCTATATCATGC
>CALEWN010000292.1 GCA_937925385.1 uncultured Senegalimassilia sp. | reverse complement strand
TTGGATTGGCTGTTGGTTCGGCGTATGCGCCAACGACGTTTCCTTTGTTGGATTATGCGATGGTTGCTCGTTCTGCGATATTCGGGTCAGGCTTGATTGAGCCGCTGATGAGCGTGTTTATTGCGGTTGTTGTTGATGCTGCGGCGCTGTTGCTTCTGGTTGTCGCTCGAATGCGTGCTGAATGGAAGTGAATATGATTAATGCGATAGTACGTTTTGCGAAGGATGCTAGGACGTTGACTGTAACAACTGGACTGACTGTCGCGCTTCTAGCCCTATTGTGCGGGTGTTCTTCACTCCCTTCTTCCCATACGGGGGAGGTGTCTGTAGATCCGGGTGATGCATCGGATGTGCAAGGTGCGAGAGTTTCGGAAGGACTTCCTTTTAATAGTTCGATTATTAATAAAGCATCAGAGGACGAAGGGGATCTTGTCATAACGCTGCTTGAATATAGCGTTGACCCGTCGTTGCCATTAGGTGCGGTCCCCCTTTGGACGAGTGGCCAGGCAGATGAAAGCGTGGGCGGGCATTGGGAGATTAACGAGGACGGTGTTGCTTCCGATGGCTGGGCGTTTGTGAACGCTCGTTTTCGCGTGACAAATAACGAAGATGTTGCAAGAACGTTTAACGTGGGGACTTTCCGACTGATGCCTTTCAATGAAGCTGGCGAAAGGGTGCCATTGCTGTATGGGGCCGACCCTATTTGGTTTGAATTGGGCGAACCGAACACGAAGAGCTACTATAACGCGACTGTTCAACCGCATGAGTCGGTGGAATTTGGTATGTCGTTTATTTGTCGGAAGGATTTGTTTGACAATGTTACCGTTTATCTAACCGTTGGCGAAGACATTATCGGCCTTGAAACCACGAATATAAAAGGCTTCCTTCTCGGGTCAACTGCGGAGCAGCAATGAGCAGCTTGCGTTTTTCCGAGCGAAAGACGGCGATACGTTCGTTTGGAGGCTTGTTTAGGATGCATAAAAGCTTACCGTTAGCAGCGTTGCTGGTCGGGATTGTTGCTGCATCTTTTGCGTGCGTGAAAACGGCGGTTTCCGTTGACATAGGGCTGTGCGCTATGGATTGCTTGCTTGATGCTTGCGATTCGGCGCGGGGGATTCCTCTGTTGTGGTTGGTGTGTCCGGTGCTCTCGGCGTTTTATCTTGGGTGGTTGTGGCAGGCGCGTGAGGTGCCGGTTGCGGTTGTTCTTTCGGGAAGTCGCGTTCGCTTGGCGGGTGCCCAGTTAGCGGATGCCGTAATTGTCTCGGTTGCGGTTTCGCTGGCTTTCATAGTGTCGCTGATATTGTTTGGCGTGTTGCTTACGGGGGGCTTTTGCAACTTCGACGCCACAGCAAGTCGTTTCGCGTGCGTCAACAAGGGGCTTACGCTTGAAATTGTGCCGGTGGCAGAAATAGTCGCTACGGTCTATCTGTACTGTGCTGTCTCTCAGATAGCGTTATTTGCGGTGTTCTATGTTGTGCGGACTTTCGTGACTACAAAGGGAGCAATAGCAATTTTGGGAGTGCTTTGCTTGCCTGCGGTGCACGGTCACGATTCGTTTATCTACGATGTTGCGCACAACATTCTTGGTGGTTCGATTATTTTCCCCAATCCTCTTTCGTTCTTGTTCGAGACTGCAAATGTGGGTCACGCATCATGGTTGCCTGGGGCTGGTCACGGGCTTCTCTCGTTGCTTGCTATGATGGGTGTATTGTTAGGGTTTGCGTTTTTGCTGGCTCGTAGGCGAGAGTTTCTGTGACGTAAACGCAAAACCGCGAGACGCGGCAGGGCAAGAACTTGCAAATCGTCCTCCCCTATAAGCAAGAAACCCGGCGCATGGCCGGGTTTCCCTTTAGATCATATTCATCTGCGCAAGCGTTGCGTTGTACCAATGCTCCCAGTTCGGTGGGCAATATTTCTTGGCGGCATCCACCGAGATGGTGTAGCCGTAGCCGCGGGCAAGGCCTGCCACGTGGTCGCGGATGGCCTCTTCCCAGCTTCCCCAGCTGCAGCCGCCCCAGCCCCAGGCGTTGCAGCTGCCGGAGCAGTACAGGCCCTTCGAGCTTTCGGTGTTGGAGATGGCGGGCGACCAGCGCGGGTCAACGCCGTAATCCCAAGCGGCCTCGGCGAACACCTTGCCCGTGCCGGCCATGGGCGATCCGGCCAGGTACGCATCGATGCGGCCGGCCCATTGCGCCACGAACACGTCGCGCTCGCTTGCCCAGTCGGCGCCGTCGTCGCTGGGCGCCTCCACGGTGTCCGTGGAAGAGCCGCCCGCTGCCTCGGCGGCAGCCGGAGCGCTGGCGGAATCGGCCTGCTCCTGCTTGTCCGCCTCCTTTGCGGTTTCGGCCTTGGCGGCCTCGGCTTCGGCGGCCTTCGCGGCCTCCTCGGCCTGGCGGGCCGCTTCCTCCTGCGCCTTGCGCTGAGCTTCCTGGCGCGCTTGCTGGGCGGCGGAAAGCGCCTGCTCGGCGTTGGTGGCCTCGGTATCGGCGTCCTTCTTCGCCTGTGAAAGGTCGCGCTTCGTTTGGTCGAGCTCGTCTTTCAGCTCGCTAAGGCGCTTGATCTCGGCCTGGTTGCTGCTGAAGATGTGGGACACGTACTCAAGCGACGTGAAGAAGTCCACGATGTTCTCGGAGCTGAGGACCATTTCCAGCAAGCCGGGCGTGGAGGCCTGCGTCTTGTACAGCTTCACCGCCGCAGCGGAGCTGCGTTCTTGCTGGGCGGGAAGGGTTTCCTCGATTTCGGCGATGCGCGCCTCGTTGTCGGCGATCTGCTGGTTCAGGTCGTCGATGCGGCTTATGGCCTGGTCGTATTCTGCGGCAGTGCGCTCGACTTCCTGCTGTGCGGCATCGGCCTGCACGTTCGTGTCGATGTCCTCCGCCCATGCGGTTTGCTGCGAAAGGCCCGCGACCGGCACGCTTGCGAAGGCCAGCGTCGCGCTTAAGGCGACGGTCAGCGGCAAGCGGTGGCGAGGGCGGCTGCTCGGGTTCGTTTGAAGTTTGTTAGAAAACATCCGCCATCCTTCGATTTATAACAATTGCCGTCAATTATACCGGGCGGATATGTGCAAACCGTGCGGCTCATTAAACGTGCACAAGCGCCCGAGCCCGCCGAATCGCCCGATGATTGCGTGGTGGCGGGTTGAGGGCAAGCTTCGCGCCGTCCCCGCGTGGTACAATCGGGGGCACTGCGAAAACCCAGGTTGGCGGGGCATCATTCGCCCGACTGCGACCGCGAGCAAAAGGAAGCACCATGTCAAAGGGAACCTACTCGTTCACCACGCCCATCTATTACGTGAACGCCGAGCCCCACCTGGGCACGGCCTACACCACCGTCGCCGCCGACACCGTTGCGCGCTACCAGCGCATGAACGGCTACGACGTGGCGTTCGTCACGGGCATGGACGAGCATGGCCAGAAAGTGGCCGACACCGCCGAGTCGAAGGGCATGACCCCGCAGGCCTGGTGCGATTCCATGGAGCCGGCGTTCCGCAACGTGTGGGACCTGCTCGACATCACCTACACCGATTTCGTGCGCACCACCCAGCCGCGTCACGCCCGTACCGTGCAGAAGTTCTGGCAGGACCTGTTCGACAAGGGCTGGTGCTACAAGGGCAGCTACGAGGGCTGGTACTGCGTGCACGAGGAAACCTATTACGCCGAGTCCGACCTTGAGAAGAACGAGGACGGCGAGCTGGTGTGCCCCGACTGCCATCGCCCGGTGCAGAAGGCCGGCGGCGAGGAGAACTGGTTCTTCAAGCTCTCCGAGTTCCAGGAGCCGCTGCTGAAGTTCTACGAGGAGAACCCCGACTTCATCCGCCCCGAAACGCGTAAGAACGAGGTGGTCACCTTCGTGAAGAGCGGCCTGAAGGACCTGTCCATCAGCCGTTCCACCTTCGACTGGGGCGTGCCGCTGCCCTTCGATGAGGGCCACGTGGCATACGTGTGGGCCGACGCCCTGCTGGCCTACCTCACGGGCATCGGCTACGGCGACGAGCAGCGCGCCGGCGAGTTCGAGCAGCGCTGGCCCATGCAGTACCACTTCGTGGGCAAGGACATCACGCGCTTCCACTGCGTCATCTGGCCGGCAATGCTCATGGCCGCCGGCCTGCCCATCACGCACACGGTGTTCGGCCACGGCTTCTTGCTCACCAAGGGCGAGAAGATGTCGAAGTCCAAGGGCAACGGCATGAAGCCCGCCGATCTGGTGAAGATCTTCGGCGTGGATGCCTACCGCTACTACTTCATGTCCGACGTGCAGTTCGGCCATGACGGCAACATCTCCATGGAGCGCATGGTGCAGGTGTACAACGCCGATCTGGCCAACACCTGGGGCAACCTGTGCAGCCGCGTGTTCAACATGACGAACAAGTACTTCGACGGCAAGGTGCCCGCCGTGCCGGCCGACGCCGCCGAGCGCGTCGCCAACCCCATGCTGCCCATCGTCGAGCAGCTGTACGCGAAGTACGACGCCTGCATGTCCCAGGTCGACTTCACCGGCGCTGCTGCCGCGGTGCAGGAGCTTGCCGGTCGCGTGAACCTTTACGTCGAGGAAAGCGCCCCGTGGAACCTGGCGAAGAAGGAAGAGACCCAGGGCGACTTGGCCGCCGTCATCTACAACGCGCTCGAGGCAATCCGCATCATCGCGCTGTACATGGCCCCGTTCATGCCGAACACCTCCGACGAGGTGTTCGATCGCCT
>CALEWN010000291.1 GCA_937925385.1 uncultured Senegalimassilia sp. | reverse complement strand
CGGCGTCATCGAAGCGACCGTGCTGGATAAGCCAGCGCGGGCTTTCGGGCATCGCCTGGCGCGCGATGCACACGATGATGGCCGCCACGCCGATGACCGAGAACACCAGACGCCACGATTCCTGCCCAAGCGGGCTCCAAATGGTGATGAAGAACAGGCACAGAAACATGCCGATGGGCGACCCGCAGTTGGCGATGGTCGAGCCGATGGCGCACCAACGGCCGCGACGCGCGACGGGCGCGAACTCGTTGATCATGCTGAAGCTGGTCACCAGCTCCGAGCCCAGGCCCAAGCCCACGAAGAAGCGCATGGCTATCATGAACGTCATGTTCGGGGAAAGCGCGCCCAAGATGGTGGCGAAGCCGAACAGCAGCAGGTTGAACTGGAACGCCTTGCGCCGGCCGAGCTTGTCGCCGATAAGACCGGCGATCAGCGAACCGATGAACAGGCCCAGAAAGCCTGCCGACAGAAACGCGGCGGTCTGCTCGTTGGTGGCGAACCCGGTTTCGGCCAGCGTGCTCTTCACGCCTCCCGCCAGGTAAACGTCCATGGCATCCACGAACACGCCTGCCGAGGTCAGCGCCATCACCTTCTTGAACGTCGCCGTCGGTTGCGTGGCATCCATGCGGTGCATAAGCTGCGCGGCGCGATCGACGCCTTCGCCCGCCTGCCCGCCTGACGCGGTCTTGTCTGCTTGCGACATATCTTCCCCTTCTTCTCCCTGCAACCGAAACGAAAAAATCCGCACGAGGGCATGCACGGCTAACAACAATGCGGTTAGCGTGCAGCCGACGAGCGGATTCATCGTTGTTGGTTGCGGGCTCCTTGCCGATGGCCGAAGGATCGCTTCGGGCAGCGCCAAAGAGCCTGTTTCGTAACACCTATCGTTCTACGGCGCTAAATCATACTACTTTGCTTTGAGTTACGAAATCGCCGCCCGACCGCCCGGGAGATAAGACACAAACCCGTCACACAGCGGGGTGGGAAGCGAAGGGCCCACAACCCAGACGTCCGCGTTTCGCCTCCCCCCCCGATAACCATCGTTCGGAAAATCAGATATCTGAGCTATCTGATTTCACGCTCACAACGCCATATTTCCGGTAAACTATCCACCCGGAAATAATCCCTAGAAATATAGTATGGCTTACCGCCATCAGATAAGCGAAGAAAGGGACGCCGCTTCATGAACGACTCAAGCTTCGAGGCCATGGCGCAGGAGATCGACGGCCTGCTGGGCATCGACCAGGCAAAACATGCCGATTGGCATGCGGACTCCATCGCCGTGCGCGGATACGAGGGCGTCGACGCGCGCACCGGGTCCATCAGCTACCCGCTGTACCAGTCGGCCACGTTCGCGCACCCCGCCTGGGGCGAATCGACCGGCTACTGCTATTCGCGTTGCGGCAACCCCACGCGCCTGGAGCTCGAGAACACCATCGCGCTTTTGGAGGGCGGGAAGAAATGCATGGCGTTCTCCAGCGGCATGGCGGCCATCACCACGCTGCTGAAGCTGCTGCGCTCAGGCGACCGCGTGCTCGTCAGCGACGACCTGTACGGCGGCACCTACCGCCTGTTCAGCAACATCTACGCGCAGTACGGGCTGGAATTCGACTACGTCGACCTAACCGACCTGCAAGCCGCCGAAGCGGCGTTCACGCCCAACACGCGCCTGGTGTTCCTGGAAACGCCCACCAACCCCACCATGAAGGTGGCCGATATCCGGGCCCTGGCCGACCTGGCGCACAGCCGCGGCGCGATGCTGGCCGTGGACAACACCTTCCTCACCATGTATTTCCAGAAGCCCTTCGAGCTAGGCGCCGACGTGGTGGTGTACAGCGGGACGAAGTACCTGTGCGGCCACAACGACGTGTTGTCGGGCTTTCTGGTGCTGCGCGACAACAGCCTGCTCGAGCCGCTGTTCAACGCCACCATGAGCGAGGGCAACCAGCTTGGCCCCTTCGACAGCTGGCTGATGCTGCGCAGCCTGAAGACGCTCGGCGTGCGTCTACGCCAACAAGAGGCCAACGCCAAGCGCATCTGCGAGGCGCTGAAGGCGAACCCGCACGTCACGGATGTGTTCTACGTGGGCGATGCCGACCATCCCGACTACGCGCTGTCGAAGCGCCAGACCACGGGCTTCGGCGCCATGATATCGTTCAAAACCGACACGCATCGGCGCGCCCTCGATACGCTCGAGCGCACAAGGCTCATCCTGTTCGCCGAAAGCCTGGGCGGCACGGAAAGCCTGATCACCTACCCGCTCGTGCAAACCCACGGCGCCATCCCCAAGCCCATGCTGGACAAGCTGGGCATCGACGACCGCCTGCTGCGCCTGTCGGTGGGCATCGAGGACGTGGAGGACCTGCTGGCCGACCTTGACCAGGCGCTCGCGTAGCGCAGGGCGGGAAGCGGAACGGAGAAGGAAATGACAGCATACGATTTCGAGACGATCATCGACCGCCGCGGCACGGGATGCCTGAAATGGGACGCATGGAGCCGTCGCGGGCACGCCCCCGACGACCTGCCGCTATGGGTGGCCGACATGGACTTCAAAACGGCCCCGGCCGCCATCGAGGCGCTCACCGAGCGCGTGCAGCACGGCGTGTTCGGCTACACCATGGCCACGGACGGGTATTGCGAAGCGGTGCAAAGCTGGTTCGAGCGCCGTCACGGCTGGCGTCCCGAGCGCGAGTGGCTCGTCATGACTCCCGGCGTGGTGTTCGCCCTGGCGGTGGCCGTCAATGCGTTCACGCAGCCGGGCGACCACGTTATCATCCAGCCGCCCGTGTACTACCCGTTCCGCCTGATGATCCAGGACAACGGCCGCAAAATGGCCACGAGCCCGCTGCTCTACGAGAACGGCCGCTACACCATGGACTACGAGGGCTTCGAGCGCCAGCTGGAGAAGACGGGCGCGAAGCTGTTCATCCTGTGCAACCCGCACAACCCCGTCGGCCGCGCTTGGACCGCCGACGAGCTGCAACGCATCGGCGACATCTGCCTGCGCCACGGCGTCACCGTTGTCGCCGACGAGATTCACGCCGACTTCGCGCGCCCCGGCTTCAAGCATGTGCCGTACGCCTCGCTCGGCGAGCGCTACGCGCGCCACGCCGTGGTGTGCACGGCGCCCAGCAAAACGTTCAACCTGGCCGGATTGCAGCTGTCCAACATCTTCATCCCCGACCCCGACCTGCGCGCGGCGTTCAAACGCGCCCGCAACCGCACGGGCTACGACGAGCCGAGCGTGCTCGGCATCACTGCCACTCAGGCGTGCTACGAGCGCGGGGAAGAATGGCTCGACGAGCTCAAGAAGGTGCTCGACGGGAACTACGCAGTGCTGCAGGCGGCCGTCGACCGCATGCCGGGCGTGAGCCTGGTGCCGCTCGAGAGCACGTACCTGCCGTGGCTGGATTGCAGGGGCCTGGGCCTGGACGATGCCGGCATCAAGCGCCTGGTGGAGCAGGACGCGAAGCTGTGGCTTGACCTGGGAACCATGTTCGGCCCCGAGGGCTCGGGATTCGTTCGCATGAACCTGGCAAGCCCGAAACCCCTGATCGAGCAGGCCTGCGACCGTCTAGAGCAGGCGGTGTCCAAGCTGGCAAAATAGCATCACGGGCGCAGTTGCCGCCGCCCGCCGCGCCCTTCGCCGTCAGCCTCCCCCGCTCCGCTCCATCCGCCCTCGCGTCAGCGCCCCGCGCCGCGCCCCACCTGCGCCCCGTGTCCTCGTGCCACCTGCGCCCCGTGTCCGGTCCGCTGCCCTAAAAATCCCTATTGCTTTAGTACGGTAGAGTGCTAAAGTAGTTTCATCGTATCCGCAATGCTGTCGCATGCCCGATAGGTATCGGGCATGCGACAGCACGCCGGCCCGCCAGCGCGGTCGGCACGCTGAAAGGAACGCCCATGGGCAACCAACCGAACGAAGGCGGCGCACAGAAGGAGCCTGCCGTCGGCCTC
>CALEWN010000290.1 GCA_937925385.1 uncultured Senegalimassilia sp. | reverse complement strand
CCCTACGAGCCGGTGGGGGCGACCTCGGCCGACGGCAACGCCGCGGTCGATTATCTGATCGATGCCGCGCGCACCTATGGCCCCGATCTGATCTACGTGGCGACCGGTCCGCTCTCCAACCTGGCACTTGCCTTGGAGCGCGATGTGGCGGCGATGATGTCTATCGGTCGCGTGGTCGTGATGGGCGGCGCCCTGACCGTGCCCGGAAACGTGAGTGCGGGCGCCGAGGCCAACATGGCAAGTGATCCCGAGGCGGCCGATGCCGTGCTGCGTTCGGGCCGCAAGCTCACCATGGTGGGTCTGGACGTGACGCATCGCGTGGTGCTCACGCGTCGCGACATTGCCGGCTGGACGGGTTCGGGCACCATGGCCGGTTGCGCGTTTGCGAGCATGGTGGAGCACTACATTGGCTCGTACGAGATGAACGCCCCCTACCTGGGTGGCTGCGCGCTGCACGATCCGCTTGCCGTCGCTGTGGCGATTGACCCCACGCTCGTGGGTGCGCTCGGCTGCAATCTGCGTGTTGATCTGCTGGGCGAGTATCGCGGCCGCACCATTTGCGACGAGCGCCGCCTATCCGATCCGGACAAGAGCGCGCTTGTGGCACTGACCGTGGATGCCCCGCGCTTCCTGTCTGAGTTCAAGACACGTATGGCCCGTGTCCTTGGCTAGGCTCGGGATCGAAGCACGCCCATCTGCTCGATGTGGCCGCTGGCGGGCCGACATCTACCGTTCGCCAGCCCGATGGTCCCCGGGGCGGGGAGAGCGCTATAATGCATTCTGCATCTTGGATTGTTACTCCTGTGTGGAGGCATGCCCAAGAGCAATACAACACGGATTGTTACGTAAGGCATGACCGCAATAGCACTGCTATTGGCTATCATGCCTTTTTCTGTGAGTGTTCTTGAAAGGAGGTTCACCATGCTTGCAATTAAAAAGCTTAACAACAACGCGGTTCTTTGCCGTGACGGACAGGGGCGAGATGTCATCGCCATGGGCAGGGGCGTCGGTTTCGGCGGAGATTTTCCTCGAGAGCTCCCTCTTTCTAAAATCGAGCATACGTTTTACGACATTGATCCTAAAGGACAAGATGTCATGAGGGATCTTCCCTCGGATATCGTGATGTTTGCGGCGAAAGTTATGGACATCGTTGCCAACGAACTGCCCTACGACCTCTCGACCAATGCGACGCTGTTCATGGCTGATCACCTGTCGTTTGCCGTTGCGCGAGCCCAAAAGGGGGTCCGCATCGCGATGCCTCTTGCCTATGAAGTGCGGGAGACGTATCCGAAGGAATACAAGGCTGCCCAGTTTATCGTCATGCGACTCGAGAAGGAGCTCGGAGAGCGGCTTCCCAAGGATGAGATTGCCAGTATTGCGATGAATCTCGTGAACGCACGGGTTGTTGAAGCCGTCAAAGCCACGGCCGAGCCCGCAAAGCAGTTCGACGATATGCTCGAGGACGTTATCGAGATTCTCGAAAGCGATTTCCGCATTATTGTCGACCGCGATTCCTTTGATTTCACCCGCTTCGCCACGCATCTGCGGTACCTGTTCAAGCGCATTCAAGCCGGCGAGTCGCTGAACAGCGCCAACATGCAGATGTACAAGAACTTTCGTGAGGAGTTTCCGCAGTTGGCAGAGTGCGTGAAGCATATCGGTTCCTATTGTCGTGAAACGTGGGACGCCACGCTCTCCGAGGAGGAGGAACTCTATCTGATGATCCATCTCAACCGGATCATCTCCAAAAAAGGATTGTAACCCGTAGCCATTCGGGGCATGACCTTTGCCGATTCGAACAGTAAGCCAAGATTGTGCAAAGGAGCCAATGATGGCAAATTACAAAAAGGTGGCAGAACAGATTCTCTCCACTGTGGGCGGGGCGGAAAACGTGGCTTCGGTTACGCATTGCATGACGCGCCTGCGCTTCAGCCTCAAGGATGAAAGCCTCTCGAATGATGAGAAGCTTGAGGACATCTCGTCTATCATCAGCGTCGTGCACGCCGGAGGGCAGGTGCAGCTGGTGATCGGGCCCACGGTCGACAAGGTCTACGACGAGGTTTGTAAGCAGGGCGGATTCGAGGTCACGGTATCGATTGACGAGGAACTCGATGGCCCTCAGCTTAGCTGGAAGGAGCGCTTGGCACCCAAGCACCTCTTCAATCAGCTGCTCGATGCCGTGAGCGGCGCTATCACCCCGATCCTTCCGATCTTTTGTGTATCTTCAAGATGCTCGTCATTCTGTTTGGGCCCGAAGGCGCCGGTTTTATGTCCGAAACGAGCGACCTGTATCGGATCCTTTCCCTGGTGGGCGATGCGGCGTACTATTACTTCCCGGTATTTGCTGCCTACAGTTCGGCTAAGAAGTTCAAAACGAGCCCTGTGCTGGCACTGCTCATCGCCGTTGTGATGATTTACCCCGACATGCTCGCTATTGTTGAGGACGGAAAGCCTTTCAGCGTCTTCGGCATCCCCATGCAGCTCGTCAACTACACCCAGGCTGTTCTTCCGGTCATCTTGATCACCTGGGCCCAGTCCTATGTTGAGCGCTTCTTTAAGAAGATCTCGCCTGATATGTTGCGCGTTCTGATCGTACCCGTGGGTACGGTGCTCGTGATGTTGCCGGTCGCGCTGTGCCTCTGCGGCCCTGCCGTCCAATTTGTCATGGGCCTTGTGGCCGATTTCATCATTTGGCTCGCCTCTGTTGCCGGTCCCGCTGCGACCGCGGTTATCGGCGCATTCTGGAATCTGATCATCGCCACCGGCATGCACGTGCCGATCTATACCGCCATATTGCCCGCCGCGCTCCAGAACGGTTACGACGCCATCTTATACCCCGGCGCCGCGGTTGTAGCCTACACCACGCTTGCCATCGCGCTCGCCTATGGCCTGCGCGCTAAGGACAAGGAGAATCGAGCCACGGGCTGGAACTTGTTCATCACCTATGCCTTCGGTC
This sequence comes from uncultured Senegalimassilia sp., assembly GCA_937925385.1. Taxonomy (GTDB): domain Bacteria; phylum Actinomycetota; class Coriobacteriia; order Coriobacteriales; family Eggerthellaceae; genus Senegalimassilia. Next base: position 628 of record CALEWN010000290.1, on the reverse strand, counting down.
GCGTGAGTGAGCCCATCATCTACGGCATCCTGTTTCGCGACAAGAAAGCTCTTGCCTGGAACATGATTGGTGGTGCTGTCGGTGGTCTGCTGGTAAGCCTTCTTCATGCCAACGTCTATATCTTCACTGGCGTTGGTTTCCCATGGATGAACGTGCTCATGTTTGCTCAGGATATCATCCCCGGCACCATCGGGTGTCTTGTTGGCGGTGCCGTGACGTTTGCGTTGGCGATGGTTTTTGGATTTGAAGGACAGGAGAAGATGCCGTTGAAGTCCAAGAGCGGCGATTCTGAGGCTGGTGAATCCGTCGAGGCATAAGAGGCTACTGCACAAATATGCTCCCCAGCCGTTGCGCGGTCCGACCCCTTGGCCGCGCAACGGTACTGTGCTGTTGCGCGGCACTTGCCGAGTCCGTTGCGTTCGACAGCGTGGGCCGGGAATTTGATAGAAAGGACGACACCATAATGTTTAGAGAAGATTTTTTATGGGGCGGGGCTCTGGCTGCAAACCAGTGCGAGGGAGGATGGAACGAAGGCGGTCGCGGTTTAGCCAATTCCGACATGTTGCCGTTTGGCGATCAGCGCATGGACGTCATGCGGGGAGACCTTGATCCGCGTGCGTTGGCACCC
>CALEWN010000289.1 GCA_937925385.1 uncultured Senegalimassilia sp. | reverse complement strand
TACCCCTGTTGTTCGAAAGCGTGGTGGTGGGCGATTCGAACGTGAAATCGTACACACGCGAAGGTGTTAACGCCCCGTTCACGTTGCCTTTACCCTCGTCAAGCTGCGCGCCAAGGATATTGGCCACCGAAGCTCCCCTGCTGTGCCCCGTGATGAGAACACGCGCTTTGCCAAGATCGATGTTGTTTTCCTTCACATAGCTAGTAAACGCATCCAAGACCTCGCCCGCGGCACGTTCGAAGCCCTCATGGGTTTCCTGGCTCGACCCTTTACGCGTATCCGCCACGTTAAGGTTGCTCAGCCATTCTCCGTTACCAGGCGTGCCGCGCACAACGACAGCCACAATCGGCACGCCGTTTGCCGTCATGCGCGTTTCAATGGAATAGCCCACCTGATCATAGTTGCCTTTGTAATCGTTGCCGCTTGGATGATATTCCACGGCATCGAATGCATCGAAGCCCAGCTTGTCACGCAACGCCTCTTTCACATACCCATTCGCATAGGCCGACGCGCTCAAAACGGCAGCGGTGGTTGCCAAGCTGTGGTTATAGGTGTATGAAGAGGTATTGAACCATGCATCATCCCAGTTCACCGAAGTAGTTGCATATTTTGAACCGCCCGAAACCTTAAACGTGGCATCAACCGTAAACGAATTGGATGGAATCATGTCACTAGGGGAAGGCAGCGGCGCAAGCCCGTTCGGAAGCGCAACTCCGTCCATGACGATAGCAGGCACATACCGATCCTGGTTCAAACCTGAAGTACCATCGCCAAGCTCGCCCTTCTCGTTAAAGCCCCACGTTGAAAGAGCGCCATCTGTTCCAACAGCAAGCGTATGGCCCGAACCCACGCATACGTCGGCTATTCCTGCCGCCATCATCGCGGGAGTGTTGCGACTTTCCACCTGTTCATTACCGACAACACCGCATTCGTAGTTGCCCCACGTCCACAGCGAGCCGTCCTTTTTGATAGCAGCGGTGGTTTCCGCGCCCAGAGACACGGAGGCCACACCATCCATAACCTTCACAGGCGTGGCCTTATCCTCGTTCGTTCCGTCACCCAGCTGGCCAAAAACGTTATATCCCCACATCCATAGCGAGCCATCTGTCTTGATGGCAGCGGTATGGCCGCGCTCAAGCATACATGAGCCGCCTAAGGAGACCGACGCAACGTTATCCATGATTTTGACAGGCTCGAACCTTTTTTCATACGTTCCGTCGCCGATACACCCGGCGAAGTTGCGGCCCCAGACCCAAAGGCTCCCATCTTTTTTGACAGCCGCAGAATAATGACCACCGAGGGAGACGGACGCCACATCGTCCATGATTTTGATGGGTTCTGCGCTGCCGCGAATAGATCCTGTACCCAATTGACCGTCTTTGCCGCGCCCCCACATCCACAGCGAGCCGTCGGTCTTGATGGCGGCCGAGTGATAGCCGCCGAGGGAGACGGACGCCACATCGTCCATGATTTTCACCGGTGTGGTTCCATTTGCTTGAGCTCCAACTTGGCCGTCATCGTTGCGACCCCATGCCCACAGCGAGCCGTCGGTCTTGATCGCGGCCGAGTGATAGCCGCCGAGGGAGACGGACGCCACATCGTCCATGATTTTCACCGGTGTGGTCTTGGCGCCTTCCGTTCCGTCGCCCAGCTGGCCATACCCATTTGCTCCCCACATCCACAACGAGCCGTCGGTCTTGATCGCGGCAGAATGGTTTTCCCCGGCCGCAATCGTCTGCCCAAACTGGATGCTTTGCTGGCTTACGCTTGCCGCAGGCTCTTCACCCCACGCAAGGCATGGGAGCAACCCTGCCGCCAACACAACCGATAAAACCGCGCTTAGCGCTTTATGACAAACCTTCGCCATGCTGCACCTCCGAATTCAGGTGTTACAAACGCAACGAGCAAATTATGACGAAAGTGTAACAAATTGACGAGGAACTGCTGCTGGCGATTCATTCGGCAAACTACAAAAGAGCCGCGAGTCGGGCATGAGGTGCCTCTCTATTATCTCGACGCCCTTGTACTCGCAAAGCCCCCCTCATGATCTCCCCTATGTCGGACCCGATTTGGCCGTAGATGGCCTTTCGCCTATACTTCGGCGTGAACACGATGTGGTACTTGCACATCCACTTCGTGTGCGAAAGGCTGTAGGCTTTGTTGGC